>CAYOUO010000398.1:0-4589 GCA_964407155.1 uncultured Hyphomicrobiales bacterium
GCGGGTCGGCGGCCTACGAGCTTTCCAAGAAATTCGGTGCGGCACCCGCTCATGCGCTGGAACTCGTCCAGCGCATCGCCAACGGCGGCTTCAAGGTCGGGCTGTGCTTTCACGTCGGCAGCCAGGTCGAGGATACCGACACGTACGAGCGGGCGCTGGCGACCGCGGCCTGGGTCCGTGGCCGGTCGGAGGCGCCGATCGCGGCGCTCGACATCGGCGGCGGCTTCCCTGCGGCCTACGGTTCCGATCCGCGGCGGGGGACCGCCTCCGAACCCGACACCAGCGCTCTCATCGGCGAGATCGTGCGCGAGGCGGAAGCGTGGGGCCTCGCCGACCTGCCGCTGACCGCCGAGCCCGGCCGGGTGATCGTGGCGCGTTCGCTGTCCGTGATCGTGCGGGTGCTGCTGCGCAAGGGCCGCCGCATCTACATCAACGACGGCATCTGGGCGTCGCTGTCGGATTCGTGGACGGGCAAGATCACGCTGCCGGCGCGGCATCTGCCGGACCCCGCGCACCGCGGCAAGCGGCCGGGCAATCCCGACCGGCTGATGCCGTTCCGCGTCTGCGGAGCGACCTGCGATTCCGTCGACATTCTTTCGCGGCCGTTCTTTCTTCCCGAGACGGTCGATACCGGCGACTGGATCGAGATCGGCCACATCGGCGCGTATTCGCTGGGGCTCCGAACACATTTCAACGGCTTCTACCCGGACACGTTTGTCGAAGTGACGACGCCGTTCGAAGCGGCGGGGCCGGCGGAATCGCGGGCCGCGATCGAGACGATGGCAGCGGCGGAATAACATCAGAGCTCGTGGAGCCGCGCGGCGAGCGCCGTGAGGATCGGCCTCTGGCCGGGCACAAGTTTCTCGGCGGCCTCGGCCAGCGTGAACCAGCCGGCGCGGTCGACCTCCGGAAACGTGCGTCCGCGTCCGGATCGCGGCGGCCACTCCTGCGCGAAAGTGTTCGAGCGGAGCGCCGCCGGATCGAACGCGCCGCGCAGCGCGTAGACCGCGACCGTCTTCCCGCGATTTTGCTGGAACTCGCCAAGCGAGAGGACGGGACCGCGCGGCGGGATCGCGCCGGTCTCCTCGGCGAACTCGCGGCGCGCGGCGGCGAGGGTGTCTTCGCCCGGATTGACCAGACCCTTGGGGATGGACCAGGCGCCGAGATCTTTCTTTATCCAGTACGGACCGCCGGGATGAACGAGCAGCACCTCGGTGACGCCGTCCATCACGCGATAGAGCAGGATGCCGGCGCTCAGAACGGGCATCGGTGTTTCCGCGCGTCGCAGGCCGAGGAGAGCAGCGTTGGCCGGTCACTGTAATGATGTCGGTTCGGCATGGATCAATCCGATGAGAGTGCGCGATGTATTTTATCATCATCGACCGCGAGCGGTTTCGATGGAACGCGCGGCGAGGAGTTTTACGAAAAACGAACCGTCCCTCTAAGCCTTGCGGTAACACGTCGGCGTTAAGGTCACGCGCATGAGCGCCTTTGCGGAATTGCCGGAGCGGCAGCCGCGGAGAGGCGAGCTGACCAGCGCACTGGCGCCCGCCGCCCGCATCATGCTGCACGCGATGCACGACGAGCTGCGCGAGATGGAGCGCCGCGCCGCTTCGTTCGGCGATCACTATCTCGCCACGCTGATCTCCGACGCCGCCGACGAAGCGCGCGACCAGCTGCGCGACGATCTCGTGCTGCGCCAGTCCGCCAGCGGCGCCGGCCAAGGCTGATCCGGACGGGTGCATCAGACTGCCGGACGCGAAGCCGGATAACGATGTCGCCGGCCCGGACGCCTCGCGCCGTTCGCCGGAGAATCTACGCCGCGACGCGGGTATATTTGGGGCCGGCGGCGACTTCCTCGGCGATCTTTTCGGAGAACGCCTCGAGATCGCCGGGGTTGCGGCTGGTGATGACGCCCTGGTCGGCGACCACCGCCTCGTCCCGCCAGTTGGCGCCGGCGTTCATCACGTCGGTCTTCATGGAATTGTACGAGGTCATGGCGCGGCCCCTGGCGATGCCGGTCTCGACCAGCAGCCACGGCGCGTGGCAGACGGCGGCGACGATCTTCTTCCGGTCGAAGAACGCGCGGATGAGCGCCAGCGCATCCTCGTTCTGGCGGAGCGTGTCCGGGTTCATCTGCCCGCCGGGGAGCACGATGGCGTCGTAATCCTCGGCGCGGACTTCGCCGAGCGTCTTGTCCACCTTCACCGGCCGGCCCCAGTCCTTTTTCTCCCAGCCCTTGATCTCGCCGGCCTCGGGCGAGACGACATCGACCGTGGCGCCGGCCGCCTTCAGCCGGTCGCGCGGCACCTCGAGCTCGGCCTGCTCGAAGCCGTTGGTGGCGAGGATGAGAATCTTCTTGCCGCTGATTTTCTGCATGGCATGCACTCCCGCAAAGCCCGGGTTGGACTGCGGGATTAACGAGGGAGCGCGGCGAGGGGTTCCGCGGCTCAGTCCTTTGCCGGCCGCGCGGAGAGCGCCTTCCTGATCTCAGGGTAGACCGTCGCCTTCAGCAGCTCCAGCGCCTCGTCGTGGCAGTTTGCGTCCGGTCCGCAGCAGGCCCGGTTGTGCCGGCAGGCGGCGCGCGGGCAATAGAGGTAGATTTCCAGATATTCGGCGAGATGACGCTTCCACCACTTCCAGAACGCCGCGCGCTCGCGGCGAATTCGCTCGGCGCCTTCGGGATCGGGCCACGGCGCCTTGGGATCGGGCGGGGTGATCTCGGGCTTGGGCAGGCGCGGCTCGAATTTGCGCTCACCGTTCTTGGTGACCCACGGCATTGGACGCACTCCTTCGTTCCCGCGAGCGGCTTTCGCTCCGGGTGTTGGGTTCGTCCCCTTTCGCGGGGACCTTTTCAGATCCCAGCCGGGTCTTTCGGCCCTCGCCGGAATCCTCTGATCCCGGTCGGACCGTTCGGTCCTCCTCGCCTCTTGTGTGAGAGGCGAGGGGCTGGCGGGCGCTCGACGAGTGCCTAGCCGGGTAGTCCGATGGTGGCGCTCGTTCGAGCGCCCGCCGCGGCGATTTTGGGCTTCCCGCGCTCGCGCTCCGGAACGGAAGACGGATGGGGCCTTGCGGGCTTTTCCATCCTTCACCGCCTTCGCCGTCCCCGTTGGGGCCGGTTTGGGGCTGGTCTTCCGCCCTTAAGGTGGGCGTGGCCACGGCCGGTCGTAGTGCCGACAGACGAGCCTTGCGGGCAGCCTCCCGATCCCAGGACCGGTCCGAACCGGCCTCGAGAGCAGGCGCCGCTCCGCGCCCCATGAACCGGTCGGATCCGGACACGGCCCCTCAGGGCGCGGATGAGATGATTATGGGGTACGCGCCAAAAGCGGGGATAAGTGGGGGAGTTATCCCCGGTGCGCGAGGCGGGCGGAGAGCGATATTGGCCGACCTCGTCACCCCGGCGAAGGCCGGGGTCCAGATGAAAGAACTGGCGGCGGGGTGTTTGCTCCAGTCGACCCGCGTCGCGAATGAATCTGGATTCCGGCCTTCGCCGGAATGACGGAATGGGTGGCCGCGGAGCGGCCGGGGTGATCTTACCGGCACGCCGACCCCTCACCCGCGCCTCCGGCGCGACCTCTCCCGCAAGGGGAGAGGTGAAACGGTGCTCGATGCCGAAGCGCAAGCCGTGGATGGCCGGAATAAATCCAGCCATGGCGGGGGGTGGCGGGCCAACCACGCCCGGTCCCCCCGCGAAAGCGGGGGTCCCGGGAGTTCAGCGTGGCGCAACGCCCCACGAGTCTGACGCTGGATCCCGGATCACGCGACACGGCTTCGCCGTGCGCGGTCCGGGAAAGCGGAAGAGGGCGGCGACGCGCAATCAGCGCCGATACAGCGCTCCACCTCGGCCGCTACTTGGCAACGGTGCGCAATTCTGGATCGACCTGCAGGGCAATACGACATCGCTGTCGCCGAGCGCGGCCGAGATCGCCCGGCGGGTGCGGCCGGCAGAGGTGGCGTAACCCCTCACTTCCGTCATGCCCGGTCTTGTCCGGGCATCTAGCGCCGCTGTCACAGAAGAATGAACACTGACGACCGGGGGTACAGCCTGTCTTAGGCATCCGGCACACATAGATGGAAACGTTGCTGGCAACGAAGTTGGCCCGGTCTCCAACTCTGTGAGGGTTATCTCGGTGGCCTACACAAATACGATGAATCTGGAATGTTGGAATGGGGGTGTCGTCGACACGCTAGCTAGGAAATTTCTAACAGCTCAGCAAGCAGCGCATCTACATAACGCTTGAGGCTCTTGATCTCTTTGCCCGTCGCAGTTCCAACGTGAGCGGACACCGAACTTCTTTGATATGTCGAACGGGCTAGTACGGCTATCGCTTCATCCAGAGTGCTCAATGAATTCTCCGCGACCGCGACGGCTGCGCTCGAGCTCCGTCGGGCGCGAAGTATGTGCCGCACTTTCTGCCTTTGAGTCGGGCGGGTCTGGCCTTCCTCCATCTGAAAGTTGGGGGCGGATGACACCGCTTGGTCGGGTGCGAGATGGTCGACAACCTCCCTGAGTGTCTCGCGCAATTCCGTCGCGGTGCCGCGCCAAGAAACGCGGATGCCGCCCGCTGCGATGTCACGCAGAGCTTGTT
>CAYOUO010000399.1:0-10506 GCA_964407155.1 uncultured Hyphomicrobiales bacterium
AGCCGTCGCCGCCGACATCCACCGCCGCACCGGCGTCGAGGTCTCGCCCGACCGGGTCATCATCGTGCCGGGCGGCAAGGTGACGATGTTCGCCGCGATCCTCATGTTCGGCGAGCCGGGCACGGACATCCTCTATCCCGATCCCGGATTTCCGATCTATCGCTCGATGATCGAGTATACCGGCGCGCGACCGATCCCCACTCCGATCCGCGAGAAGAACGGCTTCGCGTTTTCGGCCGAGGAAACGCTGGCGCTGATCACGCCGCAGACGCGGCTCATCATCCTCAATTCGCCGGCGAACCCGACCGGCGGCGTGACGCCGAAAAGCGAGGTCGACGCGCTGGTGAAGGGGCTCGAGCGCTTTCCCGACGTCGCGATCCTCTCCGACGAGATCTACGGGCAGATGACCTACGACGGGCTCCAGCACGTCTCGCTGCTCACCTATCCGGAGGTCCGCGACCGGGTGATCCTGCTCGACGGCTGGTCGAAGACCTATGCCATGACCGGCTGGCGCGTGGGCTATTCAGTGTGGCCGGCCGCGCTCTACAACAACGTGCGCAAGCTCGCCGTGAACGCGTGGTCGTGCGTCAACGCGCCGGCGCAGTACGCGGGCCTCGCCGCACTGACCGGACCGCAGGACTCGGTCGGCAGGATGGTCGCCGAGTTCGACCGCCGGCGGAAGATCGTGGTCGAGGAAGCGAACAAGCTGCCCGGCTTCTCGTGCATCATGCCGAAAGGCGCCTTCTACGCGTTCCCCAACGTGTCCGAGACCGGCTACAAGGCCAAGGCACTGGCCTCGGCGCTGCTCGAGAACGCCGGCGTCGCGACGATCGGCGGTCCCGATTTCGGCGTGCTCGGCGAAGGGTATCTGCGCCTCTCCTACGCCAACTCGGAGGAGAACATCCGCGAGGCGATCGCGCGCATCGGACGCTTCCTCGGGCGTAACAGCTGAGACGTCAGCGCAGACCGGGAACGTGCGCGACCAGACGGCGGCAGTAGTCCGGGTCCACGTCCCGGTCGCCGAAAAGGATATGGTACGTGATCGGCGCAACGACGCGGTCGATGACATCCGCGACGGCGAACATTTTCTCGCCCCGCGCCTTTGCGCGTCGCGCGATCGTCTCGATGTGCTGATAGCTGTAGCGCCAGCACTGCTCGGCCGGCGCCGGCCCATTGGCGCTGCCGAGAACGTCGCGCAACAGCGCGCGGCCGACCGGAGACGACATCTCCTCCGCGTACTGTTCCACCCAGGTTTCCAGATCGGACCGTGTAGCCCCGGTGTCCTCGGGATCGGCGATCGGCCTGAGCCGCTCGACGGCGACGTCGGCCAGCAGTTCGGAAAGCCCTCCCCATCGGCGGTAGATCGTCGACGGCGTCACACCCGCCTTCGCCGCAATCATGGGCACGGTGAGTTCCGTGCGGTCATGCCGGGCAGAAAGGCTCCTCACCGCCTTGTGAACTTCCGCCTGAATCCGGGCGCTGCGCCCGCCGACGCGGACACGTTCTTTCACCAGCATTCCAGTCCCCTGTTTTTCTTAACGCAAAGAAGTTGCATTAGCCCAAGGCGTGTCTTATCTGTCGCAAACGCAAATTCTTAGCATTAAGGCATATAGCCATGGCCCCCTCTGTTGCCAATCCCCCGTTGCCCGCTGCCGGTGCCTCTCCGGCCCGCCACGGCGCCTTCGGTGCGACGTCCACCATCGTCGCGGCCTTCGCGGCGATTGTCGTCTTTCTCGCCAGCAGCAGCGCACCGACGCCCCTCTACGGTCTCTACCAGCGCGCCTTCCAGCTGACGCCGCTCACAATCACGGTGATCTTCGCCTGCTATTCGTTCGGCCTGCTGGCATCGCTGTTCACGGTCGGCGCGCTGTCCGACCACGTCGGGCGTCGCCCGGTCATCATCGCGGCGTTGGTGCTGAACGCGCTCGCGATGATCGTTTTCCTGCGGGCGAACTTCGCCGGCGCGCTTATGACGGCGCGCTTCATCCAGGGGTCCAGTGCCGGCATGGCGATGACCGCGATCGGCGCCGCGATCGTCGACCTCGATCCGCAGCGGGGACCGGCGCTGAACGGCATCGCACCTTTCGGCGGCTTGACCAGCGGCGCGCTGGGCTCGGCGATCCTCGTCAGTTACGCACCGGCGCCTTTGCACCTCGTCTACATCCTGCTGCTGGCGGCCTCGCTGCTTCTGCTGGCGCTCCTGTGGCGGATGCCCGAGACGAAGGCCGCGGAGCCATTCCTCCTTCGGGAGATACTGCCGCGTATCTCCGTTCCATCTGCCGCGCGCGTGCCACTGTTTCTGCTTACGCCGCTCAACATCGCATCGTGGACCCTGGGCGCGTTCTATTTTTCCCTGATGCCTTCGCTCGTGCGCGTCGCGACCGGCTACACGTCGCCGCTGGTCGGCGGCACTGTGGTCGCGGCTCTCACGGTCACCGCGGGCCTGTCCGTGCTGGTGTTCCGGCAATGGCCCGCGGCGCGTCTGCTGAGATTCAGCATGGTCATGCTGGTCGTTGGCGTCAGTGTAACGCTTGCCGGCATCATCGCGCAGGCGGTCTGGGTTCTGATCGTCGGCACGCTGCTCGCCGGCTTCGGCTTCGGCGGAAGCTTCGCCGGCAACCTGCGCACGCTGCTGCCGCTGGCCGGCACCCACGAGCGCGCCGGGCTGCTCTCGGCGTATTATCTGGAGAGTTATCTCGCCTTCAGCCTTCCGGCGATCGGCGCGGGACTTCTGGTGCCCGTGCTCGGGTTGCCGACGACGGCCATCATGGCATTCACTGTCGTTCTCGTGCTGGCGCTTCTGTCCCTGGGCCTGTCGCGGCTGCGCCGCTAGGACGCGCGCGCAATTCGATCGGCAGGCAAATTGCCAGCGGAAATTTGGCGACACTCCCCGTTATCCCCATACGTCCCAGCGGGAAGACTCTCGTGTATCGCAGTGGCCCGCCGTCGCGCAGAGTGAGGTCGTCGATGAGGTGCGGTCGAAGTTCGACAGGGCAAGTCGGACGCCAGAGGCTGATTACTCGTCGATCCGCGCCGGCGGCCCGGACGCAAGTTCGAGCAGGCCGGTATGCCCCGCGGCGCCATCGGGGAATGGTGAGCGACGTCGCCGCAAGGCGGCAACGCCGCCAGGAAAGGTGGCCCCGGACCGGCGATAAGCCGGGAACCGGAGTGGCGGCCAAGCGACCGGGAAACCGGAGATGCGGACTGGCCACACATCGGTTCGCGTTCGGAGCGCGACTTCGCCCACGAGGCCACTTATGGGCGGGCTGCGAATCGAACAAGCGATCTGATCAGGGAGGCGTCGTGTGGGGAAACCCAACGACGCCTTTCTGATTCTTTCTGATTCTTTTGCCCCTGCGAAAGCCGGACGCGATCGCGCGTCCTCCCCTGGAGATACTGCCGATCAGCCAAAATAAAACGCCGCCGGCATTGCTGACGGCGGCGCTGAAGCTTGCGAGGAACCGGAGCTTACGAAATAAGCTCGAGCTTGACGGCCTTCGGGCCCTTGCCCATGCGGTCCGGCTCAACCTCGAACGAGACCTGCTGGCCGTCGGTGAGGTGGCTGATGCCCGCCTTCTCGAGCGCGCTCACGTGGACGAACACGTCCTTGGAGCCGCCCTGCGGGGTGATGAAGCCGAAACCCTTGGACGAGTTGAAAAACTTTACGGTGCCAATCTGGCGCGACATACAGTGGGATTCCTTTTCCCGGTAGTGTGAACGCCGGATGCCTTGTGCCCCCGGCGGTGGTCGGCAGCTGTTACGGGGAAAGGAAGCAAAGCGTCATCAGACGGCCCGGTTACAGCGGGACCCGCGAGGAAAATTTCGCCTCGCGCCGTTTTCCAGTCTCCGGGTTAAGTGCCCGAACGGATGAGTTATGACTCGAAACCGGCGGATTTGCAAGGCTCATCAACCATAGCGTGTCCACCCGCCAAAACGACAGAGTTAAGCGGGTGACTTGCGACGCAAAGTCGCGGCTTCGCGGGCGATCCGCGTGATCCTGTTCCAGTCATGCGCGGCGATCGCCTCCGGCGGCGCGACCCAGGAACCACCGACACAGATCACATTCTTGAGCGCGAGATAACTCGCGGCGTTGTCGGGGCCGATGCCGCCCGTCGGGCAGAAGCTGAGATGCGGCAGCGGCGATGCCAGCGCCTTGAGATAGGGCACGCCGCCGGCCGGCTCGGCGGGGAAAAATTTCATGATGCGGTAGCCGAGCGCCGCCACCGTCAGCGCCTCGTTCACGGTGGAGCAGCCCGGCAGCAGCGGGACGGGCGAGTGCCGCGCGTAATCCAGCACGGACGCCGGCGCGCCGGGGCTGACCGCGAACTTCGCCCCCGCCCGTGCCGCCGCCTCGTACTGCTCCGCGTCGAGGATGGTGCCCGCGCCGACGTTGGCGCCGGCGACATTGTCCGCGATCGCCTTGATGCAATCGAGCGCGGCCGGGGTGCGCAGGGTGATTTCGAGCGCGGTGAGGCCGCCTTCCACCAGCGCCCGCGCCAGCGGCACGGCGACCGCTGCATCCTCCACGATGAGGACAGGCACGACAGGAGCCGCGGCAAGGATCGGGACGACGCGCGCGGTCAGGTCATCAGCCATCAGCCTGGGTGCTCGCCGGTTGGCGCCGACCGCCCAGCCTCAGCCAACTGACGGCGGGAAAAGGAGCGCTTGTCGCGGGATAGTTCATTTTCTATAGCTTCTGACGATAGTCTTGCCTACTCCCCGGGGGATTTCTTCATGCAGACCGACACCTCGACGACCGCGCTCGCACCCTCGCTGATCGCATCGCGGGGAGCGACCGCGCTCTCCGAAGCCATCCTTGTCGTGCTGGCGAGCTTCGTGCTCATCGCCTCGGCGAAGGTCTTCGTCCCGTTCTTTCCGGTCCCCATGACGCTGGCCACCCTCGCCGTCATGGCGATCGCCGCCACCTTCGGCATGCGGCTCGGCCTCATGACGGTGCTTGCCTATCTCGGCGAAGGGCTGGCCGGCCTGCCGGTGTTCACCTACACGCCGCCCGCTGTCGCGGGACCGGCGTACCTCCTCGGGCCGACGGGCGGCTTCCTGGCCGGCTATATCGTGCTCGCCATCATCGTCGGCACGGCCGCCGACCGCGGCTGGGGCCGTTCGCCGCTCAAGCTCTTCGCGGCAATGCTGGTTGCAGATGCCGTGCTCTTCGCCATCGGGTTTGCCTGGTTCGCCGGCTTCGCGCATCTGGCGAGCGGCGCGATGGGCGCCGGCGCTGCCATCGCCTGGCAGAAAGGCGTGCAGCCGTTCATCCTCGGAGATCTGCTCAAGATCGTTCTCGCCGCCGCAGCGGTGCCCGCCGCGTGGGGGCTGACCGACGCCTTCCGGCGGCCGGGCTGAGCCGCGCGGCGCCGCCCAACCGACAATGCCATGATTGAGCTGGGCAATGGCCGGTACTTCCGGCCATTGCCGTTTCATCGGGGCGGCTAGCGCAGGCGCTCGGCGTCCTCGGGATTCATCACCGTTACGTTGAGATCTTTCAGGAGCCCGTTGGCGATCGAGTAGACCCAGCCGTGGACGTGGAGGAACTGTCCGCGCGTCCACGCCTCCTGCACGAAGACGTCGGATGCCACGTTGCGCACCTGACGGATGACGTTGAGCTCGCACAGGCGGTCGAGGCGGTCGTCCTCGGTCGCGATGCATTCCAGCTCCTCGCGGTGATCGTGGAAGACCTCGCGAATGGGATGCAGCCAGTGATCGACGAGGCCACGGCGCTTGCCATCGACCGCGGCGCGGATGCCGCCACAGCCATAATGCCCCACGACCATGATGTGCCTCACCTTCAGCACATCGACCGCGAACTGGAGAACAGAAAGGTAGTTGGCATCCTGCGGCGGCGCGAGATTGGCAACGTTGCGGTGAACGAACAGCTCGCCCGGGTCGAGGTCGACGATCTCGTTGGCAGGAACACGGCTGTCGGAGCAGCCGATCCAGAGGTATTCGGGAGCCTGCTGCAGGGCCAGCCGCTTGAAGAAGCCGGGATCGACCGCCGTCATGCGGGCCGCCCACGCGCGGTTCTTCGCTTTCAGATCGTCAAGCACCTTAAAATTATCCCCCGCGATTCCCGGCCGGCGAATGCGGCACGATCAATTGCTTTCTTCGGGCAGCGAGGGGAGCGGCTGGAACGCGATCTCCTCTTCGGCAAGCTGCCGTGCTTCCTCCAGCGTGGCCTCGCCATATATGCCGCGCGGCTCGACTTCCCGGTAATGAATTTTCCGGGCTTCCTCGGCGAAGCGGCCGCCGACGTAGTCAGCCCCTTCGGTCACCTTGCTGCGGAACTCGCGGATCGCCTGCTGCAGGGCAAGGCGGCGCGGATCGACAGCCGCGAGGCTGACCGTCCCGGTCTCTTCCTTTTTCGCACCGGCAACCGCCGGCGCCATCAGCGCCTTCTCAACTTTCTTCGACTGGCACACCGGACACGCGTTGGCACTGGCGCCGGCGGCGCGATCATAGGCGGCGCTCGAGGCGAACCACGCCTCGAATTCGTGCCCGGAATTGCAGCGGAGAGAATAGCGGATCATCGCGTCACGATGCGGACCTGAGCCGCGGATGCGCGGCGACGGCCGGCGGCGCGAACTGGCGCTCGTTGGCGAGCGCCGGGATGCGGCCGCGCGCGGTCGCCGCAGCCTCGGGATCGATCTCGGCCACGATGATGCCCGGCGCGATACCGGCCTCGGCAATGACACGGCCCCATGGGTCGACGATCATCGAGTGACCGTAAGTGTCGCGGCCGTCCTCGTGGTGGCCGGCCTGCGCGGCCGCGATGACGAAGGAGCCGTTTTCGATGGCGCGAGCGCGCAGCAGGATATGCCAGTGCGCCTCGCCGGTCGTGCGTGTGAAGGCGGCAGGCACGGCGAGCACCTCGGCGCCGGCATGCGCGAGCGCCCGGTAGAGATGCGGGAAGCGCACATCGTAACAAACCGAAAGACCGAGACGGCCCCACGGAAGATCGGCGACCACCGCGTTGCCGCCAGCCTTGTAGAGACGCGACTCGCGATAGCTCTCGCCACCGGCAAGGTCGACATCGAACATATGAATCTTGTCGTAGCGGGCGGCGATTTCACCCGACGGCGCGATCAGGAACGAGCGGTTGGCAACGCCCTCCCCCGGCAGCCTGATGGCCAGCGATCCCGCGTGCAGCCAGATACCGAGCTCGATCGCCAGCTTGCGCAACGCCGCCAGCGTCGGCTCGTCTTCCTCCGGCGCGATGGCGGCGAGCAGGCGCTCGCGATCGCGGTCGAGGATGTTGGTCATCTCGGGCGTGAGCACATACTCCGCCCCTTCGGCTGCAGCCTGACGGATCAGCCGGGTCGCCTGGGCGAGGTTTTTTTCGACGGAGATGCCGCTCCGCATTTGCACGGCGGCGGCCTTGAAGGCGCTCATGACGCGACGCAATCCGCAAGCAACGGGGTGAGTTCCCCCGCGCCATGCAATTCGTAAAGCTCGTCGCATCCGCCGACATGCCGCGCGCCGATGAAGATTTGCGGGAAGGTGCTGCGGCCGGCGCGCCTGACCATTTCGGCGCGCAGGTCCGGCCGGCCGGTCGCGTCGTGTTCGACATAGCGCGCGCCCAGCTTGTTCAGCAGCGCCTTCGCCGCGGAGCAGTAGCCGCAGCCCTGGCGCGTATAGATCTCGACTTCAGGCATGGAACTCACGGTCCGGCCGACAGGTCTTTGCCTGACATATATCGGTCAAATCCCGCCACGGACAACCCGGGCGAAGACGAGCACATCGACCGCGGCCGCCCCTCCCCGGATGAGCGCGCGGGTAGCGGCGCGGACGGTGGCGCCAGTGGTGAACACATCGTCGACCAGGAGCACCCGGCGCCCGGCGATGCTCATCTTCGCTGCGGACGGCACCTGAAATGCACCGCGGACGTTGCGGTCGCGCTCGCTAGCCGACAGGCCGACCTGCTGTGCGGTCGGGCGGACGCGGGCCAGCGCCAGCGGCGCGAACGGCTTTCCCGCCGCCTGCGCGAGTGTGGCTGCCAGGAGCGCCGACTGGTTGAACCGCCGCCGCCACAGCCGCCGGCGGTGCAACGGCACCGGCACCACGACCGCGGCATCGGCGACCAGTTCGCTGCCGGCACGCAGCATCCAGCGCGCCATCCATCCGGCAAGATCAAGACGATCGCGGTACTTCAGGCCCTGCACGAGAGCCCGCGCGATGTCGTCGTAGGTCGCCACGGCACGGCAGCGATGGAACGGCGGCGGATTGGCGATTGCTTCCGCCGACAATGCACCGGGACCGAGATCATAGGCGAAGGGGATGCCGAGGCGAGTGCAGTGAGGCCGCTCGATCAACCGAAGCTTGCTCCAGCAGGCCGGACAAAGCGCGCCGCGCCCGGCGACGGGCGCATCGCAGGAGAGACACTGCGGCGGCAGCGCGAGATCGAGCGCGCCAGCGACGAATGACTTGGCAACAGCGGCGGCACGCGCCGCCAGCGGCACTGGCTCGTCCGCAATCTCGTCAACGTCGCCCCCAACGCTCATGATCGCAGGATAGCGCCGGTCATCAGGCTGCGCCATGTGGTCACGAATGACCGGGAGCGGCTTTGACGGCGGGCGGCCGCGACCCCATAACCTCGTCATGGCCAATGCCGGTACCAGCGGCCCTCCCCGCATTTTCGACCGCGCGCTGCTCGCGCGGCGGCGGGCGCGTGCGCTGAAGAGCGAGGCCGCCGGTGCCGATTTCCTGCTGGCCGCGGTTGCCGAAGACATCCTCGAGCGGCTTGGCGCGGTGAAGCGGCAATTCGCGCTCGCCGCCGACATCGGCACGCCGCTGCCGCTGCTGGCGGAGCGCCTTGCGGCAAGTGGGCAGGTGGGACGCGTCATCCGCGTCGATCCGCTCGCCGGCGACGGCCCCGATGCCGCCGGCGGCATCGAGACGCTGCCGTTCGAGCCGCAGAGCCTCGACCTCGCGGTCTCGGCACTGGCGCTGCAATGGGTCGATGACCTGCCGGGCGTGCTCGCGCAAATCCGCGCCGCCCTCAAACCCGACGGCTTGTTCCTCGCGGCCTTTCCCGGCGGCGAGACGCTGACCGAGCTGCGGCAATCGTTTGCCGCGGCTGAGGACGACGTGCGCGGCGGCGCTTCCCCGCGCGTGTCGCCGTTCGTCGAACTGCGCAGTGCCGGCGCCCTGCTGCAGCGGGCGGGCTTCGCGCTGCCGGTCATCGACCAGGATCGGCGGACCGTCCGCTACGCCTCGGCGCTCGACCTGATGCGCGATCTGCGCGCGATGGGCGCCACCAACGTGCTCCACGACCGCGACCGGCGGCCGCTGACGCGCACGGTGCTGGTACGGGCGGCCGCGATCTACGCCGAACGCTTCAGCGATGCCGACGGGCGCGTGCGCGCGACCTTCGACATCATCTCGCTGTCCGGATGGGCGCCGTCTTCCAGCCAGCCCAAGCCGCTCAAGCCAGGCAGTGCGACGTCGCGGCTGGCCGATGCGCTGGGCTCGGTCGAGCGGCCGGCGGGCGAAAAGGCGGGACGCTAGCGGTCCAGCATGATGAGCGCCTGACGGCGCTCGTCCGGCGTCATGATCGAGCCGGTCACGATGGGATCGACGCCCGCGGTCGCCGCAACGTCGGCGGACGGCGCGCGGGCCGGCATGCCGCCGAGAACAATGAAAGCGACACCGGCGATCGCCACGACCATCGGCAGGAAAAGTGCGAGCTTCGTGCGGCCGAGGGTCGAGGCGGCAGCCAGAGACATGAAAACATCGGTCGACGACATGACATAACCCCTTCCTGCCGCACGGCGCCCGAACGGCGCCCGATCGTCGGCATTCGAGTCAAAGTCTCGTCAACCATCGTGAAGAAGCGGTTAACGCTTCCGCTTAAACGCCGAGGTGATCGACCAGCGGCGCGATCAGGGGAATGTCCGCCGCCGGCATGGGGTAGCCGCGCAGTTCGACCGCCCTCACCCACTTCAGTCCCTGCCCCTCGCGGGCCTCGGGTGTGCCGGTCCAGCGGCGGCAGACGTAGAGCGGCATCAGCAGGTGGAAATCGTCGTAGGTGTGACTGGCGAACGTCAGCGGCGCGAGGCACGCTTCCTTCGTGTCGACTCCGAGTTCCTCCTTCAGCTCGCGGACCAGCGTCGCCTCCGGCGTCTCGCCCTCCTCGACCTTGCCGCCGGGAAACTCCCACAGCCCCGCCATCGATTTTCCCGCCGGCCGCTGGGCGATGAGAATGCGCCGGTCGACGTCGACGAGCGCGCAGGCGGCGACGAGGAGAAGGCGCGGCATCGACCTGACCTACTTCGCTGCCCCGGCGAAGACCGGGATCCAGCTCTTGTTGCGCGTTGGGCGGCGCGGCCGGATTCCGGCCTTCGCCGGAATGACGAAAAAGAAGTTCACGAACGGTAGTCGCCGTTGATAGCGACGTACTCCTTGGTGAGGTCGCAGGTCCACACCGTGTCGCTGGCCTTGCCGAGGCCGATGTCGACGGTGATGACGATGTGGTCGCGCTTCATGTAGGTGGAG
>CAYOUO010000400.1:0-12064 GCA_964407155.1 uncultured Hyphomicrobiales bacterium
CCGCGCGGGCGACCGCGTCGCCGCGAGCGGCAACGCCGAAAAAGAAGACTGCCAAGAAACCTGCGGCCACTGAGCGCAGCAGCGCGGTGAGCGGCGGCGCGGCCGAAGCCGCCGCCCGCCTGCGCGCCATGGCGGAGCGCAATCGCGCTGCCGGTGCGCGCCCCGACGAACCGGAGGAGACCACAACCCCGCCGTTCGATTCAGAATCCTGAGGGTCAGCGGCGCAGAAGCTTTTCCACCGCAGCGAGCGTCGGTGCGGATGCCGCACCGCCGGGTCCGGTGGTTGCAAGCGCGCCGCAGGCGGCGGCGAACCTGACTGCATCCTTGAGCGGGTCACCCCGCCCGAGCGCAAATCCCAGACCGCCGTTAAAGCAGTCGCCCGCGCCGACGGAATTCACGGCTGCGACCTCGAACGGAGGAACGAAACCTTCGCTTTCCGCGTCGCGGTAGAAAACGCCGCGCGCGCCCATCTTTATGACCGCCGCCCGGACGCCGCGCGCGACCAGCTTGCCGGCAGCGTCGGCTGCCGCAACCCGGGTCATCGGCCGAATGCCGACCAGCATCTCCGTCTCGCTCTCGTTCGGCGTAATGACGTCGATGAGGCTGAAAGCCTCCGACGGCAAGCCGCCCGCCGGGGCCGGAGCGGGGTCGAAAACCACCAGCGAACCTAAGGCCCTCGCGGCGGCGGCCGCCAGCGCGGTCGCCAGCGGAATCTCGAGCTGAAGAAGCAGTACGCGAGCTGCGGCGAACGTCGCCCGTCCCTTTTCGACATCGCTCTCGTCGACGCGCATGTTCGCGCCGCCAATGACCACAATGGAGTTCTCCGCGTGGCGATCCACGTTGATGACCGCAATGCCGGTTGCCGCTTCGATATCGGCGGTCAAGGATGAGAGATCGACGCCGAAATCCGCAAGCCGGCCGCGCGCCAGCTCGCCGAATGCATCGGTGCCGGTGCGGCCGATGAACACCGAACGGCCGCCGAGCCGCGCAACCGCAACGGCCTGATTGGCGCCCTTCCCGCCAAGCGACATGGTGTACCGATCGCCGTGGATGGTTTCGCCCGGATGCGGCAGGCGATCGCTGAACGCAGTCACGTCAATGTTGACGCTGCCGCATGTCGCTACTGTCACTGACACATCAACCTCCCGGCAAAGCAAGGGCTTCGGCGCTTTCTGACAGCCGCATCAATGGTCGTCCAGTGCTGCCGGATCTCGCTGCAACCCTGGTATCGAAAGGTGTCGGCGCTCGCCCACTCGCTGGCTTTCCGCCGGAAATGCATGCCGCGCGAGGAAACGCTGCGATTGCCGTGCTGCCCGGCGCCTATACAATCAGCTACGACAAGAACAATCGCCGGGAAGCGGATCGGCGCCTGGATTTTTCGCCGGGCAGGATCGTAACGGCCGGCGAACAGGGAGCAGCAGCATGCGCATCGTCGATACTCATCTCCACCTCGTCTATCTCGACCGGTTTACCTATCCTTGGCTCGAGGGTGCGCCGGCGCTGAACAAGCCGTGGGATGCCGCCGATTATTTCAAGGAAGCGGGTCCGCTCGGCATCGAAACCGCGCTGCACATGGAGGTCGACGTCGCCGAGAAGGACATGGAGGCGGAGACCGGGTTCGTGCTCGGCATCCATCCGCAAATCGGCGGCGCCATCGCAGCGGCTCGCCCCGAGTCCAATCAATTCGCGGCCCACCTCGAGCGGCTGGCGGCACTGCCCGGGGTGAAGGGTGTCCGTCGTATCCTGCACACGCAGCCCGACGAACTCAGCCAGAGCGCCCTATTCGCGGAAAACATCCGGCGGCTGGAAGCGGCCGGCCTCAGCTTCGACCTCTGCGTGCTCGCACGGCAGTTGCCAATCGGCCGCGCGCTCGTGACCAAGTGCCCGGACGTACAGTTCGTGCTCGATCATTGCGGCGTGCCAGACATCGTCGGCGGCGGGCTCGATCCCTGGCGCGCCGAGATCAAGCGGATGGCGGAGCTTCCGAACGTGGTGGCGAAGATTTCGGGTGTCGTTGCTTATGCCGGGCCCGACTGGACGATCGACGACATCCGTCCGTACGTGGAACACGTCATCGAATGTTTCGGCTGGGATCGCGTGGTCTGGGGCTCCGACCATCCGGTGTGCACGCTGACGGCCAACCTGACGCGCTGGGTCGAGACAACGCGCGCCCTGATCGCGGTCGCCAGTCAATCGGAACAGGCGCGACTCCTGCATCGTAATGCCGAGCGCGTCTATCGCCTGCCGCAAAAGGCAACGCGCCGTTACGGCCGTCTGCTCGGACTGAAACCGGAGGCGATTGCCGAATACCGCCGCGTGCACGAGGCGGTGTGGCCGCTGGTGCTGAAGCAGATCAAGGACAGCAACATTTCGAATTACTCGATCTATCTGCGCGAGCCGGAGAACCTGTTGTTCGCCTACTACGAATATACCGGCGACGACCACGACGGCGACATGGCGCGGATGGCGGCCGATCCGGCCACGCAGAAGTGGTGGGATCTGTGCATGCCGATGCAGCAGCCGCTGCCCACCGTCAGCAAAGATGACTGGTGGGGAAGCATGGCGGAAGTGTTCCACATCGACTGAGCCGGCCGGCGGACAATGCTCGGGAGCATCGTCTTCAGACCGCGTGCGTAGTGGCAAGCTTGCCGGCTGCTGCCGGCGGCTTGTCGATTGACCGCCGACATCGCTATCATCCGCGCCGAAAAAGCCGGATGAAAAAGGGGGAATTCGTGTTCGGAGAGCTGGAGGGAACAGGCTTCGAGATTCTGGATGCGCGCTTCACCGCGTGCTTCGTGCCGACCGCTCGTGTCGAGCGCCTGTGGACCGGCGGCCGCTGGGCGGAGGGACCGGCGTGGTTTGGCGCCGGCCGCTACCTGGTATGGTCGGACATCCCCAACAACCGCATAATGCGATATGACGAGACCGACGGATCGGTTTCCGTCTTTCGGCAGCCCTCCAACAATTCCAACGGCAACACCGTCGACAACCAGGGCCGGCTGCTGACCTGCGAGCACGGCGCGCGGCGTGTGACGCGCACGGAGCACGACGGCAGCGTCACCGTGCTTGCCGATCGCTACAACGGCAAGCGCCTGAACTCGCCGAACGACGTCGTCGTCAAATCGGACGATTCGATCTGGTTCACGGACCCGCCTTACGGCATCCTTTCCGACTACGAGGGCAACAAGTCGCCGATTGAGCAGGACGGCTGTCACGTCTATCGCATCGACGGCAAAAGCGGCGACATACGCCGGGTCGCCTCGGACTTCGACAAGCCGAACGGCATCGCTTTTTCGCCCGACGAGAAGTTTCTCTACATCGTGGATACCAGCCGTTCGCACCGGCCGGACGGGCCCGCCCACATGCGCCGGTTCGAGGTGCGCGCTGACGGCACGCTTGCCGGCGGAGGCGTGTTCGCCGAATGCACGGCCGGGCTGTTCGACGGCTTCCGCTTCGACACCGAAGGACGCATTTGGACCAGCGCCGGCGATGGCGTTCACTGCTACGATCCGGACGGCAGTTTGATCGGTAAAGTCCGCATTCCCGAGATCGTGGCCAACGTGACGTTCGGAGGACTGAAGCGAAACCGCCTGTTCATATGCGCAACCGCCTCGCTTTATTCGATCATTCTGACCGTCAATGGCTGCAAGCTCGGCTGAGGGCAGACGATGGCCTGAACCAGGTCTCACCGCTGCCGCGGAAATCGACGGTGGCGGCGATTTTCAGGCGCTGGGGATGCTGTATGATGCGGCAAGCCGCGGACCCGAGCGGCATCCGGATCACTGAAAGCCGAGGTACCCGTGGCTGGCATAAACCCGAAACTCGCCCGCAAGCTGGTCATCGCTGCGGTCATTCTCATCGCCGGGCTCTACTTCATCCCGATCATCACGGTGATCTGGGTGGTTGCCGGCTTTGTCGACGTGATGCGCAACCAGAATCGCAACGCGATGGTTTTTGAGCGCTATTTCCTCGGCAACGGGATCACGACGTGGGTGCTGTCGCCGTTCAACCTTCTGATCGATCTGATTTCCTATCCCAACAAGGGCATCTGGAAGATCGAGGAATTCCCTCCTGCCTGGCAGGCCGAACTGAACGAGGTTCTCGACGTATTCAAGCAGCGGAGAGAGGAAATCGTCGGCGCGATCGACAAGACCTTCGAGAGCGGCCGGCGCGGTATGTACGTCTACACTTGGTACGGCAAGCCGAGTCCGCACAACATTCCGGAGTTCAGCAAGCCCTTCCGCTACGTAAGGACCATTGCGGTATCGGTCTTTTCCGGCAAGGAATCGACCACATTCCACTACGGTCCGCTGCGCCTGACGCTGCGCGTGCTCTACAACCTCACGCCGGTGCGCCACGACGGAATCTACATCGAGTGTCAGGGCGTCAAGCACTACTGGCATGACAACCCGCTTTACATCTTCGACGACACGCTGATGCATCGCTCGGTCAACGAACTCGACGCACGGCGCTATTGCGTGTTCATGGACATCGTGCGTCCGACACCCGTTCCGGGCGTGCTTTCGGCGCTCGTCTCCGTCGTCTCGCTGGCCGTCGAGCAGTTCAAGTCCATGTTCTACAAGAACTGGAAGATGCTCAGACCTGCAGGCGGCAAGGCCTAGCCGGCGGACTCCCTCCGCTCCGCCGGCGAGCCTCCCGCGCCGTTATCGATCGAAGGGCGCAACGCATCTGGCCGGCACGCCGCGGCGAATGAAGAACGTGTCGCTCGCCGGATTGTAGGTCCGGTAGTGCGTGCTGCACCACCTGACGTGTGCACTGCTGTAGTTATCGGCGACATAGGGCGGATAATAATCGTCGGGCGGATAGTAATCGTCATAGTCGTCGTATGGGGCGCCCCCCCAATCGTAGATGGGCGGTCCTCCCCACCAGCGCGATCCATGATGATGGTGGTGGAAGTTCTGCGACCATGCCGGTGACACGAACCTGTCGTTCCGCGACTGGGGATAGGTTCCCCCGACGAACGGGTGTGACTGAACCGACGGCGACCAACCATTTGGCGACGACGGATGGGACCAGGACTGCGAGAAGGATGGCTGGCCGGACCCAAACGAGGAAGACCCGCCCGGTGAGAAGCGAGATCCGGGACCGGCGGAGGCCGCCGCAGTCGCCGCCGCCAGCGCAGCGAAGCCGAGAAAAGTCGTAAGAGCGAGGCGTTTCCTCATTGTGTTTTGTCCGTTCTGGAATGTCGTTCCCGCGAAGTAACTAGCCCTTTAACGCTGAGTTCCAAGAGGCGCGCCCCGAGGGGGAAAGCCCCAACCTCCGCGGCATTGTACAGGCGCGGAGGCAATTTTGGCCTGTCGCGCCTCGCGGAATCGCGCTCGACCGCGAAGCCGGCAAGGCCAGCCCGTCGGAATTCCGAAATCTCCCAGTTACACAGCCATCGTAGCGATGCAGCGAACAGGACTTCAGCTCGCTGCATTGTCGCCCGCGGCGAGCGAAGGGCCGCCGGGGATGTTCCGGGCTTCAACCCGCAGAGCACTCCCCGGCGGTCGCCCTGCAGCTTGGGGCCAGCCGGCCGGCGCGAGTTCCGAATCGCCCGCGCTGTTCTGCAAGTCGCGCATCGACCCGAGGTCTAGCGAAGCGCGACGGAGAACCCGAGCAGGGCGTATACGCCGTCTCCGCTTGCATCGCCCCTGTTCCAGCTGTAGCCCGCCGCCAGGCTCCATTGACCGTATTTGCCGTCGAGTAGCGCTACGCCGCCTGCGCGGATTTCCGAAAAGTTCGTCGCACCCAAGGCGCTGAGCTGAGGGCCGATGGAGAGTTTCGGTGAAATCCGCGCACTCAGCTGCCCTGATACATCATAGCTCGAGAGAATGGTGGAGTACGACCCGAAACCGCTGAAGACCAGGTTCTTTCCTATGGGGCGATATATCTCGAGGACGGTCCGGGCACCGACGTAGTCGCCCCTGATGTCGGCATGGAGATCAGGATTGTTGTGGTCCTGAAAGTCCGGCCCGACAAAGGCCGATATCCAGGTCCGGCCCACCTTCGCCTGATAACCGAGAAGCACGTCGGCCTGGACAAAGCCGACATTTGCATTGGTGAAGCTTCCGCCCGTGTACTTGTAGTACCCGCCCGCAAGATCAGCTCGCAGCTGAAAGCCCTCAGCCCACAGATTGCGATTTAATGGCAGAACGACGCTGCCATACCCGACGACGGAACGCGGGTCGTACGCGACCCCTCCGGATAGCCCGAGCCACGGGGGGCCGAGCGTCGCCGAGACAATGGATGTGGCCGTGTTGGTCAGCAGGTCATCCGCGTGCGCGAACGAAACAATGCCGGCGGCGAGCGCCGCTCCCAGCAAAAGACCACGCATCGCCCCATACCGGTCAACACAATTGCAGCAACCCAACTAATACATCGGCATTCTTCGCCTTGCACCACGTTTCCCGTTTTAGTGGGAAACGGCGCATTCGCATCCATTGGTTTCCGAAGTCCCCCCGTGCGGCATGGGACACGGATAGGCGACCTGTCCTGCCCCGCCGGTCAGAGACCGGCCGCGACCGTGGCGAGGCGCTGGCGGATCCAGCGATGTCCGGGATCCTCCCGGTGCCGCGGGTGCCAGAACATCGCCTCATGAATGTCGGGAAGCGCGATCGGCGGCTCCAGCACGCGGATGTTCGTGGTGGCGATCAACGGCCGCGCCGCCCGCTCGAGAACGACGCTGACAAGCCGCGTGCCCTGAAGGAGGAAGGGCACCAACAGGAAGCTTTCGACGGTCACCTCCAGACGCCGACGGATATTCTTCTTGACCAGATACTGGTCCGCCAGATTGAGCTGTCGATCCGGACCGATGCTGTATGCCAGATGCGGCAAGCTCTGGTAGCGCTTGAGCGTCAGGCGACCTCGCGAGGCTTCCGGATTGTCGGCGTCGACGGCACATAGCCATCGATCGCCAAACAACGGCGCCGAATCGAACCGCGGATCGACGAAGAGTTCGCGCGGCTCTACCACGATGTCGGCTTCGCCGGCCTGCAAGATACGCGCGACATCCCGGAACCGCGGAAGGATGTGGACCGAGATGCCGGGCGCTTCGCGCGCCATGATGCGCACGAACGGCGCCAGCAGAACGAGCGTCGCATAGTCCGACGCGCTAATGGAAAATGTTCGCGTATCCCTTGCCGGATTGAATTCCGGACGCTCCTCCAGCGCATGTTCGATGCGACTGAGGATGTCGCGCACCGGCACGATGAGCTCTTCGGCATTCCGCGTCAGCGCCAACCCGCGTCCAGCACGCACGAGCAGAGGATCGTGAAAAATTTCCCTGAGGCGCGCCAGCGCGGCGCTGGTCGCGGACTGTGTGAGCCCCACGCGCAGCCCCGCCCGGCTGACGCTGCGCTCGCCAAGGAGCGCGTCGAGGACGACGAGCAGGTTGAGATCGACTGTTCGCAGGTTCAGCGGCATATATATCCATCCCGTCGATACAATAAATCCCGATTATCGATTCGACAAATCCGAGCACTGCTTCGTACCGTCGCGAATTGCTGGCCCGCCGGGAAACCCGGCCGGGCATGGCAGTGAATTTTCTCGGGAGGAGGCAGCGATGAGGACGGGCGAGCAGTATCTGCAGTCTTTGCGCGACGGACGGCGAGTCTATGTCGGCGGAGAACTCATCGACGACCTGACGACCCACCCGATGACGCGCGGTTATGCGCAGGCGATTGCCGGCTACTACGACCTGCATCTCGATCCGAAGAACCAGGAGGTCGCGACATTCGTCGACGCCAACGGGCAGCGACAGTCGATGCACTGGTTCCTGCCGCGTTCGAAGGAAGATCTCGCCCGCCGCCGCGTCTACGCAGATTTCCTGTTCCGCCATTTCAAGGGTGGCATTTTCACCCGTCCGCCGGCCGGCATGAACGTCGTGATGTTCACCCAGGTGGACGACCCGAAGCCGTGGTCGGAGAACTCACGATTCAAGAACGGCCATCGCGACCTGTCGGGCAACATTCCCCGCCAGTGGCAGGAGGTCACGAGCCAGGACCTCGCCATCACGCCGATGTTTCTGGACGTTCAGTATGACCGTGGCCGCGACAACGCCATGGCCGAGACGCCGATGCTCAAGATTCTCGAGGAGAACGACGCCGGGATTCTCGTTCGCGGCTGGAAAGCGATCGGCACTTCGATTCCATTCACCAACCGTCTCCTGATCGGCAACCTGTGGCGGCCGGGCCAGACGCCGGAACAGACGGTCTATGCCTTGGTCCCCATCGCGACCGAGGGGATCACGATCGTCGCGCGCAAGTCCAATGCCGCGCCCGACGCCGATCCCTACGATCGGCCGCTCGCCACCATCGGTGACGAACTCGATGCGATGGTCTACTTCGACGATGTTCTTATTCCGTGGTCGCAGGTTCAGCACATCGGCAATCCCGACCACGCCAAATGGTATCCGCAACGCCAGTTCGACTGGGTGCATCTTGAGACCCAGATCCGTCACTGCGTGCACGCCGAGTTGATGGTCGGGCTCGCGCTGCTGTTGACGCAATCGCTGGGAACGAATTCGAGCCCGGTCGTCCAGGCGCAGCTCGCCGAACTCATCCGCTTCCGCGAGACCTGCCGCGCTTTCATGATCGCGGCCGAGGAAACCGGCTTCCCGACACCGGGAGGGCTGTTCAAGCCGAACAATATCTTCGTCGATTTCGGCCGCGCCTATTATCTCGAAAACCAGCCCCGGATGGTGAACGCCCTGATCGATTTTTGCGGGCGCGGCGTGGTCATCCAGCCGACACGGCGGGAGCTGGACGATCCCTACATCGGGCCGAAACTCGCCGAGGCGCTGCGTGGCGCCGAGATCAGCGCCGAGGACCGCATCAAGATTTTTCGCCAGATCAGCGAGCGGTTCCTGACCGAGTGGGGCAGCCGGCACGAAATGTTCGAGAAATTCAATGGCACGCCGCTCTACCTGATCAATCTTCTGACGATGCAGCGCACGGAGTACCAGGTCGACGGCCCGATGACACAGCTGGCGCGCGACGTGCTTGGCTTTGGCGATACCGCCGAGCTCGGCAAGCGCGCGCAAGAAGCGGAAAAGGCCTCGCACTACGCCAATGTAAGGTTCCAGCCGGAATACGCGCGCGCTCAGGATGTCGGCCACGCGCGGCCAACCTGACGTCTGTTGACGGAACGGCGCGCCCCGCCATGGGCACGCACGCCGCGCGCAAATGCCGTGCGCAGTCACCCCACTAATCCAAACGGGGATGCCAGCGGGAGCCCGTTGTCACCGATACGCGGATGATCCGCGCGGCATGGAGAGAATGCGGACGAGTTCCCTGGATGCGGCGGACCTGTGGCCGCCGAAGCGAGCGAACTTCGCGATAAATTCCAGCGCCGACATGGGCCGGCCGAACAGCCAGCCCTGACCGTATTCGACGCCTGCCTCCAACAGAGCCAATCGTTGCGCCTCGGTCTCCACGCCTTCCGCAATAATCCGGATGCCGCGGGAGCGAGCCAATCGAACTACGGTTTCGACGATATCCCGCGACTCGCTGCCATCGCGCGCGCTGGCGACCAGCGTGCGGTCGATCTTGAGGTAATCGAGCGGCACGCGTGTCAGGTACTCCAGATTTGAAAATCCGACCCCGAAATCGTCGGTTCCAACCTCGAAACCCTTCGACCTCAGACGGCTGATCGCGGCAATATGTGCATCCGTGGCAACCGAGCTGCGCTCGGTGAGCTCGATATGCACGCGTCCGGGGTCGAGCCCGTAGCGGGCGGTCATGGTTTCGAGCTGACTTATGCTCCTGTCGTTGTCGAGGTCATTGGAAGAGAAGTTGAGGGTGATGAAGAACTCCGGTCGGGCGGTCATCAGCGGCGCGAGATGGCCAAGAGCCAATGTCATGACGGTCGCCGTAAGCTCCTGGACGAGGCCGTGCTCTTCCGCCAGTGCGACAAACACTTCCGGCGGCACCATTTCACCACCACGGAGCCGCCACCGCGCCAAAGCTTCTGCGCCAATCCAGCCGCCGCTCCGCAATTCCACAATCGGCTGGTACTCAACGAAGATTTCGTTCTTGCGCAGTGCCGACCTGAGCAGCGCCTGCAGCGATGTGCGCAGTTCCCACAACTTGCCCGCCATCACCGCTGCCGCGATACCAGCGAGCAGTCCCACCACAAGGAATATCGGCAGAAGGTGCACGAACCCCGCGTTCACGATGGCGAGCGGCACGGCGGCATAAGCGAACAAATCCCACTTGGTGGATCGATGAAGTGCCACTACCGAACCGTCGCGGATGAGCAGCCTCGATTCATTTTGCGCCAGCACCAGGCGCGCCCAATCGAATTGGACCGGCCCGGAAGCCATCAGCGGAAACCTGGACGAATATCCCAGCACTCCGAAGGACAGCGGCTCATCGGGCCGCGCCAGCGTGAGCACCAGCGACGGGTGGAAGAAAATCGTGAACCCGTTGGGCGCACTCGAAAGAATAAAGCGGGCGCCAGTCGCCGACGAGAGCTGGCGTCCGGGCCGCACCGCGTAGCCGCTGGAGCTGATATAATCGGGAGGGCCGACGTCGATCGGCTGAACCTCGGGCCCGAATGACGAGCACTGGAGCGCGTTGCCGGCGATGTAGCCGACCCCGGCGAGATACGGCGAGGCGATTGCGATGTGACGCATGCGCTCGAGATTCGAGGCCCCACATGCGTCAGCCGGTGCAACAGCGGCAAGACTCGTGAAGGCGCCGAACAGCTCGTCGCCGGTGATGTCTCCCCGGCGCATCACCTCGTCGGCCAGGACAGTAGCGCGGGTTGCCTGATCGTGCAGGCTGCGCTCATACGCAAAAAAGACGGCGGCGAGTAACGGCAGAAGGAATACTGCCGCTTGCGTCGCTCTCAATGCCGCTCTGCTGTTCATCGAAACCCGCTTGTGCCGGCGCGACAGGCGCTGCAGCCGCCCGGGAGCATAAGAGCCGACACCCACGAATTGATTAACGAGCTTCCTTTTTTGTATGGACATTTTGTTAACGGGATCAATTCTCCAGCTAACCACCGCGTTTGCGTGGAAGCTGGCGAGCAACACCGGCGTTCCCCGCGGATTTTTGGATCTGGAAATCGTGAGTTGCGCATCGGCGATCCCGCTTGCTGCGCCGCGAAATCCCGGCAGGCACTGCTGCTGACGGGGACATCGTGCGGATCGAGCGGTTCGCCACCCGGTCACGTTTTATCGGTTCGTCGATTCCATGAGCGCCAGCAGGCCCTTCAGAATATCGAGCGGCGCGGGCGGGCAGCCCGGCACGTGGAGATCTACGGGCATCACCGCGGAGACGCCGCCCACCACCGCGTAGCTTCCCGCAAAACAGCCGCCGTCCAGCGCGCACCCACCGAGCGCCACCACCCACTTCGGTGCGGGCATCGCGGCATAGGTGCGCTGGAGCGCCTCACGCATGTTTCTGGTCACAGGTCCGGTAACCGTCAGCACATCGGCATGCCGCGGCGAGGCGACGAAGTGAAAACCGAAGCGTTCGAGATCGGAGAAGGGATTGGCGAGCGCATGGATTTCCAGTTCGCAGCCGTTGCATGAGCCGGCGTCGACATGGCGGATCGACAGCGAGCGGCCAAGGCGCGCCCGTGCCGCGCGATCGAGGCTCCGCGCGAGTTCGGCCAGCGCGGCGTCGTCTGCGGCCGGCGCCGGCACGGTCAGCGGCCGATGCGTGAGATTTTCAATGATCGTTCGACGCATGCGTTTCTCCCACCGTACTGCTCACAGATCGTGTCCCGAATACGAGCAGTTGAACGATTTGTTGCAGAGAGGAAAATCAGCGACGATGTTGCCTTCGATCGCGGCTTCGAGCAGCGGCCACTGGAACCATGAGGGGTCGCGCAAGTGGCAACGCTCGACGCGGCCGTCGGCACTGAGACGCAGCCAAACCAGCACATCGCCGCGGAAGGCTTCGACCAGAGCGAGGCCTTCCCTGCTCTCGCCGTGTACCGGTAGTTCCGTCCGCGGCGGACCGTCCGGCAGGATCGACAAAATCTGCTCGATCAGGGAGAGACTCTGCTCGGCTTCGCGAATGCGGATCCAAACGCGGGCGTTGACGTCGCCGGC
>CAYOUO010000401.1:0-3868 GCA_964407155.1 uncultured Hyphomicrobiales bacterium
GAAGCGCAGCATGCGCGCGAGCGCCCAGCGCGGGCTGCTGTCGATGCACAGCGACCTCAGGTCGTAGGCCTTGGCGAGCGCCCTGCGGTGATAGGCGAGGCGGTCAGCGTCTTCGTAGAACGCGGCGATCTTGTCGGCGGCCATGCCCGGCGTCGCCAGCCAGGCGCCGACATGGCGCTGGAGACAGACGACGTCGCTGAACGCCTTGCCCGAGCCGGTGCCGGCCGCCGGGCAGGAGGTCGAGAAGGCATCGCCGATGAGAATGAGTCCGGGCCGCAGATATTCTTCGCTCACGTAAAGATCGGCGGGACGAATGCGCATCTGGCCGGCGACGGCGAATTTTCCGATCCGCCGCTCGAGATTGGGCATGATCGCGGTCAGCGCCTTGTGCGGGTCCCGGCGCAGTTCGTGTATCCAGGGATCGTCGAGACCGCGGTAGCACAGGTAATTGGCGCGCATCGCGCCGGGGATGGGGAAAAGCGTCAGGTAGGCGCCGAGGTCGCTCGGCCGCTCGCTGTAATAGGTGAGGGCGGGAAAGTCGAAAGCGGGCCGCCCGGCCGGCACGATGTCGAAGCCGACGGTGATGGAATGGCAGTGGCTGAGCTCGCGCCGCTCCACGCCGAGAACGTGACGCAGCGAAGGGTTCAGTCCGGTCGCCACGACGATGAGACGCGACGAGATTTCCTCGCCGCCCGTGGTGCGCACGATCTGGCGGTCGTCGCTGGTCACCACTTCCACCGCCTTGTCCGTGACCACCGTGACCGCGTCGGGGATGGCGCGGCGCATGGTGTTGACGAGATCCTGGTAGAGCATCCCGTGTTGCGTCGCCGCCTGCCGGCGGACGATGCGGCCGTACTGCGCGATCCAGAGTTCGTCGGCGCGCGCCATCGCCGGGAGCACCTTGTCGGCAAGGCCGGTCTCGACCAGCAGCGCGCGCTGTTCGTCGTCGATCTTTTCGCAGCGGAAATCGGGCGGGTAGACCGGATGAGGGTCGACGAGAACCACGTCGACGCCGGCGTTGCCCAGTGCGCCGGCGGCTGCCGCGCCGGCCAGTCCGCCGCCGATGATCGTTACATCCGTGTGCCGCATTGTGTTCGCACGTCCACCGAAGGGAGAGCGTCGCCCTCTTTACTTTTGCTCCTTTCCCGCGTGCGAAAAAACGGTTGCCTGACTTTAACCTTAAGAGCGCGAGCGACGATCCGTGCGGCGTTTTGCGTCGGGCGGACGCATCGCTCACCGCCGGTTAACCGTATTGCCCTCACATTTGCGCTGTCGCGTTTACGCTAAGTGGCGTTTCGCTTTGTCTCGTTTCACGCAGCTGTTTAGGGTCGCTCCGCTTGTGGATTTCGGGGCGCCATGCGTATCGAGAATTTCCTCACGGTCAGCGCCGGCAGAATCGGCAGCGAAGCGGCGGTCGTCGCCGGCGGGCGCGCCTATTCGTACGCCCGTCTCGCGCAGTCCGCCGAGCGCATTGCGGTCGCGCTGGCCGATGGCGGCGTCAAGCACGGCGATCGTGTCGGCGTGCTCATGGACACGACCGCGGCCGCGGTGGCGGTGACGTTCGGCATCATGATGGCCGGCGCCGTCGTCTGTGTCGTCGATAAATCGCTCGACGGGGATGGCCTTGCGGCGTTCGTCGTCGAGCACCGGCCCGCTGCGCTCGCCGTCGATGCGCGGTATGCCACGCTCGCCGCCGGCCTGCTCGCCGACCCTGTCAACGACGTTGGCGTCGTTCTGCTGAATGGCCCCGGTGCCGCCCGCGCCGGTACGAGGTGCGTCTCGGTCAGCGATCTCCTCATGCGCCTCGGTGCGCCGCGCAGCCTGCCGGCGGCCGGCACGTCCGACGATGCCGCGCTCGTTCTCGCCAGCCTCGATGCGCGGGCCGAGGTGAAGCGTCCGATGACGCTCAGCCACGGCGAACTCGCCGCCGGCGCGGAATGCACGGCCCCCCGTCAGGGCTTCGTCCTGCGCTCGATTTTCACCTTCGCCGGCTTCTGCCATCTGGCGGAAGCCATCCGTACCGGCGTCACCGTCGTTCTCGACGCGCCGTTCGAGCCGCTTCGCCGGTCCGTCCGCGTGCCGGTGCACGGGCCGGGCGCCGCCATTCCAGAAGCCTTGTAGCAGGAGACGATACGTTGAGGGAGACGCGAGCCGCTTTCATTCGGGCCGGCCTGGAAGGGCTTTATTTCACCGGCGTCCACAAGCTGGCGCGTCATTTCGTGTCGGGCGCCGGCGCCATCCTCACGTTCCACCGCGTCCGTCCGGTGAGCGACGCACCGTTCCAGCCCAACCGGACTCTCGAGATCACGCCGGAGTTCCTCGACGAGCTGCTGGCCTCGCTTCGCGCCTCCGACATCGACATCGTCTCGATGGACGAGGTCTACCAGCGCCTGGTCTTGGGGCGCAGCGACCGGCGCTTCGTCGCGCTCACGTTCGACGACGGCTATCGCGACAATCGCAGCTATGCGCTGCCGGTCCTGCAGCGCCACAGGCTGCCCTTCACCATGTACGTGGTGCCGGACTACGCCGATGGCTTCGGCCGCATGTGGTGGGTCACGCTGGAAGGCGCCATCGCGCACAACGAAAAGATCGAGATCGCGATCGGCGGCGAGCGCCGCGTGTTCGATTGCTCCACGACGGCGGCCAAGGACGCGACGTTCGGGACGCTCTACGAGTACATCCGCACGATGCCGACGCACGCGGAATCGCGTGCCTTCGTGGCGCGGCTGGCTGAAGTCGCCGGCGTCGATCCGGAAGAGGACTGCCGCGCGCTGGTGCTGAACTGGCGCGAGCTCAGGTCGCTGGCGGAAGACCCGCTCGCCACCATCGGCGCTCACACCATGTCGCATCCGATCCTGACGCAGCTCGACGACGAGAGCGCCTTCGCCGAAATCAGCGGCAGCGGGGAAGCCGTCGCCGCCAAGCTCGGCCGCCCGGTCGATCACTTCGCCTATCCGGTGGGGCAGCCCTATGCGGCCGGGCCGCGTGAGTTCGCGATGGCGCGCGAGGCGGGCTTCAGGACGGCGGTCACCACCCGCGCCGGCGTGCTCTTCGCCGACCACGCCAATCACCTCACCGCGCTGCCGCGCATCTCGGTGAACGGCGCTTTCCAGAGCCTGCACTACATCGACGTGCTTTTGTCGGGCGCGCCGACCGCGCTCAAGAACGGCTTCCGCCGCGTCGACGCCGCGTAGCGGCTACATCACCGCGCCGACCTGCCAGGGCACGAACTCGTTGTCGCCGTAGCCGAGGTCCTCGGACTTCGACTTCTCGCCGGACGCCACCGCGATCACCTTGGCCAGAATCTCGCGGCCCTTTTCCTCGATCGTCACCCCGTCGAGGATGTCGCCGCAGTTGATGTCCATGTCCTCGGTCTGGCGCCGGTAAGTGTCCGAGTTGGTGGCGAGCTTGATCGAGGGTGCCGGCTTGAAGCCGAACGCCGAGCCGCGCCCCGTCGTGAACGCGATGATGTTGCAGCCCGAGGCCACCTGGCCGGTAACGCCCACCGGGTCGTAGCCCGGCCCGTCCATGAACACGAAGCCCTTGCGGTCGATCGGTTCGGCATAGTGGTAGACGCCGCGCAGCGTCGACGTGCCGCCCTTGGCGGCCGCGCCGAGCGACTTCTCCAGGATCGTGGTCAGCCCGCCCGCCTTGTTGCCGGGGGAGGGGTTGTTGTTCATCTCGCCCTTGTTGCGAGCGGTGTAATCCTCCCACCACTTGATGATGCCGACGAGCTTCTCGCCGATCTCGCGGGTCTCGGCGCGGCGGGTCAGCAGATGTTCGGCGCCGTAAATCTCCGGCGTCTCGGTCAAGACTGCCGTGCCGCCTTGTTCGACGAGAAGATCGGCGGCGTAGCCCAGCGCCGGAT
>CAYOUO010000402.1:0-9396 GCA_964407155.1 uncultured Hyphomicrobiales bacterium
GCACCGGCAACGTCCGCGTCGGTGCGCTCGCGCCGGTGAGCGCGACCAGCTTCTACCCGACCAAGCCGCTCGGTTGTTATGGCGACGGCGGTGCCGTGCTCGCCGAGGATGCCGATGTCGCCGAGCAGGTGCGCATGATCCGCTCGCACGGCCGCGCCGGCACTGGCGACGAGGCCGTGGTTCTCGGCCTCACCGCGCGCCTCGACACGCTGCAGGCGGCCGTGCTTCTCTCCAAGCTCGGCGTGTTCGAGCAGGAACTCGAACGCCGTGCCGAAATCGCCGCGCGCTACACCGCGGCGCTGAGGGATGCGGTCGTGACGCCGGTGATCCCCGCCGGCAGCCGCAGCGCCTTCGCGCTCTACACGATCCGCGTTCCGAACCGCGACGCGGTTCGCACCAAGCTCGACGCGGCCGGCATCGGCACCGGTCTGTTCTACCGCCTGGCACTGCACCAGCATCCCGCGTTCAAGGCCTACGCCGGGCGCGCCCTGCCGGTGTCCGAGCGCATGGCCAACGAGACGCTGAGCCTGCCGGTGCACCCCGATCTCACCGATGCCGAGGTCGACCGCATCATCGCTGCGGTGCGCGCCGCGATCCGCTAGTCGCCGGCGCCCTTGTTGAGCTGCTTGAGCTCGTCGGCAAGGCTCGGTCCGTCCGGTCCCTGAACGTTGGCGAGCCGCCAGCCGTCTGCGGTCTTCACCAGGCTCAGCGTCACTGTCGTCGAGGCGTCGAAGTTGTCGACCGCCACGACAATGGCCGCGGCGGTATCGTTCTCGCTTTTCACCGTGAACCTGGTCTTGATGTCCTGAAAATCCTGCGCCTGGACCAGCGGGTCATAGTCGAGCGCCGCGTCCGGATCAGGATTGTCGTAATTCGCCTTGATCAGCGCGGCGAGGTCGGGCGCGAGATATTTCGCGATCGCCGCGTCGTCGGCCGTCACGTCACCCCAGAGATTGGGCAGCGCGTAAAGCGCCTCGGCGAACGCCAGCGCATCGTCCGCGCGCGCCGCCTGCGGCAAGGCCGCGAGCCCGGCCGTAGCCGCGATCATCCACACCGTCCTGCGGCGCGTCAGTAGCGGGACGCGATCCATTGCACTCTCCCCCAAGCCCTCAGTGCGTCGCGCTCCCGGCAACCGCTGCCGGGTTCGACTCGTTCATTTGCCGGTCAGGCTGTGGAACGCCCGTCCGATTTCGTCCTCGACATCGCGGGCGACCGCGCCGAACACGTCCCAGTTCACGATCTGCCGGTCCTGCAACCGGGGATTCGCCGGGTCGGGAACCACGTTGTTGTCGTGCACGAAAGCGACCCCGATGGTCAGCGCCACTCCGATGACGATACCGAACAGCGTCCGCATACGGTGTTTCTCCAGGCCGCCCCGCCTTCGAACATTAGCGGAAATGTCAGGCCACTGGGGCAGTTTCGTGGTGGTGCTCCACCAGTACCGGCGCCTGGCGTCCCGCCGCCGTGACAGCCCGGCGCCGGCGGTGTTACAAACGCCGCCACGAGCAGCGAGCGCGCACACGCGGAAAGAGGCCCAGCCGCCCTGATGCATTCCGATACGGGGACCGCGCACGACGGCGCGACAGCGGCCAGCGGGCACGGCGATGGCGTGGTGGCGCCGGGATTTCTCGCGCTCACCGTCGGCGCCATCGGTGTCGTCTACGGCGACATCGGCACCAGTCCGATCTACGCCTTCCGCGAAGCGGTCATCGCCGCGGCCGACAACGCGGTCATCACGCCGGCCATCGTCTTCGGCATCCTGTCGCTGGTCCTCTGGTCGCTGTTCATCGTCGTCACGCTGAAGTACGTGATCTTCCTCATCCGCGCCGACAACAACGGCGAGGGCGGCACGCTCGCGCTCATGGCGCTGGCGCTGCGCGGTGCCGCGAAGGCCTCGCCATTCATCATCCTGCTCGGCATCATCGCGGCCTCGCTCTTTTACGGCAACGCCGTCATTACGCCGGCGCTGTCGGTGCTGTCGGCGGTGGAAGGGCTCGAGATCGTGGCGCCGCACCTGCAGGCGGCGGTCATTCCGCTGTCGATCTTCATCCTCTTCCTGCTCTTCCTCGTGCAGTCGCGCGGCACCGCCCGGGTTGCGGCGCTGTTCGGCCCGGTCATGGCCGTCTGGTTCGTGGTGCTGGCCGTGGCCGGCATCGTCCAGATCGCCGGCAACCCCGAGGTGCTGCTCGCTTTCAATCCCGTCTACGGGGCGGCGTTCCTGATCGAGCACGGCTTCATCGGGCTGATCACGCTGGGCGCCGTGTTTCTCTCGGTGACCGGGGCGGAGGCTCTCTACGCCGATCTCGGCCACTTCGGCCGCAAGCCCATCCAGGCGGCGTGGGTGGTCATGGTGCTGCCCGCGCTGGTGCTGAACTATCTCGGGCAGGGCGCGCTTGTGCTCGGCAACGTCGGCGCGATCGGCGGGCCGTTCTTCCTCATGTTCCCGGACTGGGCGCGGCTTGCCGTCGTGGTCCTTGCCACCGCCGCGACCGTCATCGCCAGCCAGGCGGTGATCACCGGCGCCTATTCGCTGAGCCGCCAGGCGGTGCAGCTCGGCCTCCTGCCACGCGTCGAGATCCGCCACACCTCGTCGTCGCAGTTCGGCCAGATCTACGTACCGCGCGTCAATTCTCTGCTCCTGGTCAGTGTGCTGGTCGTCACCGGCCTGTTCCGCTCGTCGGGCGCGCTCGCCGGCGCCTACGGCATCGCCGTCACCGGCACCATGGTGGTGACCACCATGCTCGCCGCGATCGTGGTGCTGCGCGTCTGGAAGTGGAGCCTCGCCGCCACCGTCGGCATGATCGCACCGCTGCTCTTCATCGATTGCGCGTTCCTCGCCGCCAACCTGCTCAAGATCCTTCACGGCGGCTGGTTCTCGCTCCTCCTTGCCGCCGCGCTGATGGCCCTGATGCTCACCTGGCGGCGCGGCACCCGCGTCCTGTTCGAAAAGACGCGGCGCCTCGAGGTGCCGCTCGCCGACCTCATCGCCAATCTCGAGAAACACCCGCTGCCGCGCATCGCCGGCACCGCGATCTACCTGACCGGCGATCCGGATTCGACGCCGACCGCGCTCCTCCACTCGCTGAAGCACTTCAAGGTGCTGCACGAGAAGAACGTGATCATGACGATCAAGACCGTGGACAGCCCGCGCGCCGCCGCCGACGAGCGGGTCAGCGTCGAACCGTTCAGCGGTTCCTTCGTGCGCATCACGGTGCGCTTCGGCTTCATGGAGACGCCGAACCTGCCGAAGGCGCTCGCCATTGCTCGCCGCGAGGGTTTCGTCTTCGACATCATGTCGACCACATTCTTTCTCTCCCGCCGCTCGCTCAAGCTGGCGCCGAGCCGCTCGATGCCGCTCTGGCAGGACAAGCTCTTCATCCTGCTGGCGCGAAACGCCGACGACGCCTCGACCTATTTCCGCCTGCCCACCGACCGCGTCGTCGAGATCGGGACGCAGGTGCTGGTGTAATACGTGTGGACAAGCCGCCGGCGGATTTGACCGCGCTGCCTGCCGCGCCAGATAACGGTCCGGCCATGACCCTCCATCTCATCAAGCTCTGCGTCGGCTGCGACTCGGTCGAGGACCTCGCCGGCTGGCTGGACGAGCGCCTGGCCGTCCTGAAGCGCCGCGGCGAAAAGCCGGAGCACGTTCATATCACCCGCATGGTGCCGAAGCGCATCGCCGAGCTTCTCGACGGCGGCTCGCTCTACTGGGTGATCAAGGGCAACGTTCAGGTCCGCCAGCCGCTCACCGACGTACAGCCGTTCGTCGACAAGGAGGGCGTCGGCCGCTGCCGCCTCGTGCTGGCGCCGAAGCTGGTGCGAACCGAGTGGCAGCCGCGCCGTCCGTTCCAGGGCTGGCGCTACCTCGAACCGTCCGACGTTCCGCGCGATCTCAGGGAAGGGCGTCGCGGCGACGACATCCCGCAGGCGCTCCTTGCCGAACTCGCAGGGCTTGGGCTGCGCTGAGCCGATATATTTCTGCTTCGACAATGGAGCCGCCGATACGCGCTGAGCTCCGCTTCCCCCGCGAAGGCGGGGGTCCAGGGTTTGAAGCAGATGCCGGCCCCGGTGTCGTGCATCCGCGCCCGGTCTCTGGGTCCCCGCTTTCGCGGGGAAAGCGGCGAGGCCGGGACGGCTGCGCTAGACCGCGACGTTGTCGATCAGGCGCGTCTTGCCGAGCCAGGCGGCGACGAGCAGGCGCCGCGGTTCGTCCGCCGTCTGCGCCTCCTTCAGCGTCTCGGCATTGCGCAGCCTGAGATAATCCACCCTGAAGCCCGCCTGCACCAGCCGGCTACGCGCCTCGTTCAGCGCCATGTTCACCGGTTCGCCGCCACGGATCGCCGCGGCTGCCCCGGCGAGCGCCGCGTAAAGCGTAGGGGCCACGGCGCGCTCGGATTTGTTCAGGTAGACATTGCGCGATGACATCGCGAGTCCGTCCGCCTCGCGCACGATCGGCACGCCCGCGATCTCTACCGGCATCCCGAGATCGGCGGCCATGCGCCTGACCACCAGAAGCTGCTGGTAGTCTTTCTCGCCGAACAGCGCGACATCCGGCGTCACCAGTGCGAGCAGCCGCGCGACCACCGTCGCCACGCCGGCGAAAAAATGCGGGCGCGACACGGATTCCAGATCCTCGGCCGGTCCCCCCACGGTGACCGTGGTGGCAAAGCCGGGCGGATACATTTCCTCGACGGTGGGCATGAACACTGCGTCGGCCCCGATGTCCGCCAGCCTGGCGAGGTCGGCGGCCTCGGTGCGCGGATAGGTGCCAAAATCCTCGCCGGCCGCGAACTGGGTCGGATTGACGAAAATCGAGACCACAACCTTCGCGGCGCGCTGGCGCCCGGCGCGCACGAGGCTGAGGTGGCCCTCGTGCAGGGCGCCCATGGTCGGCACGAGCGCGATCCGCTGGCGCGCCCCCCGCCAGAGCGCCACGCGGGAGTGCAGGGCGGCAATCGTGCGGTCGACCGGGGGGCTTTGCATGCCGGCTATGTACCGCCTGCCGAAAAACCTTTCCAGCCGCCCGAAAGCAGCAGCATCCCGCGGAAAATCGTGCAATTCTCATCCGGGCTGGATGAAATGGCAGTCAGAGTTTCCATGGCGCTCCCACCGCGCAGTCCCCAGCCCGCGCCCAGACCCGCCCACGTCATCGTTCTCGGTAACGAGAAAGGTGGCTCCGGCAAGACGACCACCGCCATGCACGTGATCGTGGCGCTGCTCCAGTCGGGCGCCCGGGTCGCCTCGATCGACACCGACGGCCGCCAGCGTTCGCTCACCCGCTACATCGAGAACCGTGCCGCCTGGAAAAAGAAAGCCGGCCTCGACCTTGCGCTGCCGACCCATTTCACCGTGCCGCCGGGTGAAGGCGATCTGGTCGCCGATATCGAGGAGCGCGAGTTCCGCGCCTTCGCCGAGGCGGTGTCGCGCACCGAGTACGGCTACGACTATGTCGTCGTCGATACCGCCGGTGCCAACACCTATCTGATGCGCGTCAGCCACGCGATGGCCGATACGCTCATCACGCCGATCAACGACAGCTTCGTCGATCTCGACGTTCTTGCCCGCGTCGATCCCGAGACCTATGCCGTCGACGGGCAAAGCCACTACGCCGATCTTGTCGTCGAGGCGCGCCGCCAGCGCAGCCTGGTCGACGGCCGCGCCACCGACTGGGTGGTGGTTCGCAACCGGCTCGCCGCCTTCGATACGCGCAACCGCCGCAAGCTCGAAGCTGCGCTCGCCGAGATGTCGGCTCGTCTCGGCTTTCGTCAGGCGCCCGGCATCTCGGAGCGCGTTGTCTTCCGCGAATTTTTTCCGCGCGGGCTGACCGCCCTCGACGATCTCGACCGGCGGGCGCTCGGTGGCGAGCCGACGCTGTCGCACGTTTCGGCGCGCGAAGAGGTTCGCGCCCTGCTCGCGGCGCTCAATCTGCCGCCGCAGGCCGAAGCGCCGGCTGAGCCGCCGCCTGCCTCGCCGCCGGACTAGGACGCCGTTGCGCCGCCGGGCCGAAGCGCCACATTATGGCGCGCGCCATTCCCGGCCGCTGCGAAGCCTCGAGATAGTTCAGAATGACATTCCTGCTGGCCGGCCTGGCGGTGCTCGCCGTCTTCTATGTTCTCGGCCGGGCCTACGCCAATGCCGATCCGAAGAGTCTGATCCGCTCGGTCCGCTACAGCGTCGGCGGCGGCCTGCTTCTTGTCGGCCTGCTTCTGCTTTTGGCGGAGCGGGCCGCACTGGGATCGCTCCTGGTCGCTGGAGGGCTTCAGGCGCTCGCCACCGGGCGGCTCGGCCCGTTCGAGCTGGGCAGCCGGCGACGCGCGGCGTGGCTGGAAACGGAGACGCAGAGCATCAGCGGCAGGATGTCAGGCAAGGTGCTACGTGGGCGTTTCGCCGGCCGCCAGCTCAACGATCTCGACCGGGCATCGCTGCTCGCTCTTGCCGCCGAGATGCGGAGCGACCTCCGCAGCCGCGGCTTACTCGAACAGTATCTCGACCGCCGCTTCCCCGGCTGGCGTGAAGACGTCGAGCGCGATGGTGCAGCGCGGGCGCGCCGCCCGGCGGATGCGGGCGCCATGACTGATCAGCAGGCTTATGAGATCCTTGGCCTTGCGCCCGGCGCCGGTGAGGCGGAAATCCGGGCGGCCCACCGCCGGCTCATGATGCGGGTTCACCCGGACCAGGGGGGTTCGACGTTCCTCGCGGCGAAACTCAACCAGGCTAAGGACTGGCTTCTCGACAGACATCGCTGAAGGCCTTTACGCGTTACTGGGAACGACCCCTGCGGAACTCGGTTACGAACGCACTCAGTCGCTGCCGACCGCGAGGCAGGCGAATTTGTGCTTGACGAGATAGCTGCAGGCGGCGCGGGCGGCCTGCTTGCTGGCGAAGCCGGCGAAACGCGCACGGTAGATCGTGCCGTTCCCGGTCTTGGAAGACTCCGTGTAGGGCGAGGCGTGGGCGAGAACCTTGCCCGCCTTGGCGAGCGCGCGATCGAGCATGTCCTCGGCACCGGCCTGGCTGTCGCTGGCCGCGATCTGGATACGCCATCCGGTATGGGAGGTGGCGGGCGTCGCGTCAGCGCTTTCGTCGTTGCCGCCGGTGTCGCCTTCCGCGGTTGCACCGTCGTCGGCGGGCGGTGCCGCCTCGGCCATTTGGCTGGCCGGAGCGGCAGCCGGCGCGGGCTGGGGCGCATTGCCGGCCTGTGCAGCCGCGGCCTTGGCGGCCGGTGTCTGCGCTGCCTGGGCGTCATCCACCGCTTCGAGCGCCAGCGGCGAATTGGCGCCGATCAGCGAGGCGACGGTCATGTGGTCGTTGATCGGAAGCTGCGCCGCGGCGAGCGCGGGAGCCGGCGCCGGTTGCGGGGCGGGCGCGCTGGCAGCAACCGGCGCCGTCGCCGGCTGAGTATCGGCCGCGACAGCTTCCGGCGCGAGGTTCGGCATGGGAACGGCGGTCGCATCGTCAGCCGAGGCTGCATTGTCGCCGGCCGGCCGCATGCGCGGGATCGGCAGCGCCATCACGGAAGCGATCTTCACGGCAACCTTGCGCGGCCCGCCCGGAACCACGGCCGCGAGCATGGAGCCATGGCTCGCCATCGGAACGTATTTTTCCATCAGGCCGGCCATGCGGTTGTCGCGCTCGCGGCCGGTTTCGCCGCCGAGCACGATGCCCACCACCATGCGGTTGTCGCGCTCGACCGAGGTCGCGAGGTTGAAGCCGGAGGCGCGGGTGTAGCCGGTCTTGATGCCGTTTACGCCGGCAACTCGTCCGAGCAGGCGGTCGTGATTGACGATCCGGTGACCCTTCCACACGAAGCTCGGCGTGGAGAAATAGGAGTAGTACTGCGGATAGTGCTGCCTGAGCGCCAGCGCCAGCGTTGCGAGGTCGCGCGCGGTGGTGATCTGGCGGTCGTCCGGCAGCCCCGAGGCATTGACGAACGTCGTGTTCGACATGCCCATCTCGTGCGCCTGCCCGGTCATGATCGCGCAGAAGTTCTTCTCGGACCCGCCGATGTATTCCGCGATCGCCACAGCCACGTCGTTGGCGGAGCGCGTCACGATCGCGAGGATCGCATCGCGCACGCTGATCGTGTCGCCGGGCTGGAGGTCGAGCTTGGAAGGTGCCTGTGCCGCGGCGTGGGCGGACACCGGGATGCGGGCGTCGAGGTTGGTCTTGCCCTTCGCCAGCGCGTCGAAGAGCATGTAGAGCGTCATCATCTTGGTGAGCGAGGCGGGGTGCCGTGGCGCGTCGGCGTTGCTGGCGTAGAGGACCTTGTCGGTCTTGGCGTCGAGCACGAACGCAGCGTCAGGCGCCGCGTGGGCCGCGCCCGCCATCGGTCCGACAATCAGAACGCTCGCTACCGCCAACGCTTCGAAGACGCCCGCACGGCGGGCGACGCCTGAACGCAATAGCGGAAGCGTGCCGCTACGCTTCTGCATCGACTGAACTCCACACATTGCCGGCAGCGGGGCCGGCTCCCTCGGCACTTCGCGAGCCGCGCCCGGCCTTGCTCGAACCTCACCGCTCTTGGCTGCCGTCGCCGCAGCCACTGCAATCGGTCCCGCAAAGCCGGCGTTTTGAAGACCTTTCGGGATCGAGTCTTCGATCGGCTTAACGATTCGGACAGTATGGAAGCCGGGTTACCGTCAGGTAAAGCGCAAACAGGTCACACTCGCCCGGGGATTGTCGGAGCGGCCTTCACCCGTTTTCGGCCGGACGCGGGGATATCTTCCGTCGCTGCCCCCGCCCCCGGCGATTTTTCGGGCGGGGCGCGGAGGCAGCCGCCTGCCGCGTCCTGCCCATCAGCGTGCCGCTCCGGCCACGCGCCCTGCCATCAGCGTGCCTGGCTCCGGCGCGGCCTTCAAAATGCCCCGCGACACCCTACATGTGCCCGCGGTGGAACTCCCAAACCCCGCGTCTTCAAACGGTTGCGCGCCTATCAGTTTGTCGTAGCATTCCGCCAAAGTCTGCTAACATCGCGCCCGCAACTTCGTTTGTACCGAACATGAGCAACCCGATCCGTCCGCCGAACTTCGAAGACGATTCCGGAACCAGCGTCGTCACCAAGACGCGGCCCCGCACCAAGCGTCCGGCGCTCTATCGCGTGCTCCTGCTGAACGACGACTACACGCCCATGGAGTTCGTCGTGCTCGTGCTCGAGAGGTTTTTTCAGAAGGGCCGTGAGGAGGCGACCCACATCATGCTCCATGTCCATCAGCATGGGGTGGGTGAGTGCGGTATCTACACCTACGAGATCGCCGAAACCAAGGTGACCCAGGTGATGGATTTCGCACGTAAGCACCAGCATCCGCTGCAGTGCGTGATGGAGAAAAAGTGAGGTAACGTGCCGTCATTCTCCCGCAGTCTCGAAAAGGCCCTGCATCAGGCGTTGTCGCTGGC
>CAYOUO010000403.1:0-4186 GCA_964407155.1 uncultured Hyphomicrobiales bacterium
GTCCGCCGCCGCCACTTCCACGGCGCACGCGTACAGCGTCTCGTAAAGGCGCGGCGGCATGGACGCCTTGATGACGGCAATGATGCGGTCGAGACCGTCCTCTTCCCGCAGCATCGCACCGCAGGTCGACGCGATCGCCGGGAGCTCGTTCTGATCGAAATCGGCGAAGATCGGCATCGTGCGCACGATGTCGCCGATCTTGAGGAGTTCCTTGTCGGTCATGGTGCGGTCGGCCGCCGACAGCGTCACCATGGCATAAACCAGCGCTTCGTGATGAGAAACCGGGCGCGTCATCTGATTCATTGATCCTGAGGCCTTGGAAGCACCGCTCGCATTGACGCGGGAAACTAGGGGCTCGCCGGCCAACCCGCAAGCCGGCCGGCTCGCGGCCGTTGACGCGGCGAAAACGGCTACCTACAGGAAGGCGCCGGCCCCATCCCTCCTGCAGGAAAAGCTCGTCTTGTCCGCGTCGCTCCCGCCTCTCGATCTCTCCCCCGACCTCGTCGCGGCGGCCAACCGGTCGAAAGCGTGGCCGTTCGAGGAGGCGCAGAAGGTCGTCGAGCGGCTGAAGCGGAAGGGCAGTCTTCCCGCCGGGGGCGCCGTTCTGTTCGAAACCGGGTATGGCCCATCCGGCCTCCCCCACATCGGTACCTTCGGCGAAGTTGCCCGCACCACCATGGTGCGCACCGCGTTCCGCCTGCTGACCGAAGACAAGGTGCCGACCCGTCTCATCTGTTTCTCGGACGACATGGACGGGCTGCGCAAGGTGCCGGGCAACGTTCCGAACCAGGCCGAGATGGCGAAATTTCTGAACCAGCCGCTCACCAAAGTGCCGGATCCGTTCGGCGAATACGACAGCTTCGGCGGCGGCAACAACGCGCGGCTGCGGAAATTTCTCGACCGCTTCGGCTTCGCCTACGAGTTCATGAGCGCGACCGAGACCTACAAGGCCGGACGCTTCGATGCCACGCTGCTGAAGATGCTCGCCCTCTACGACGAGGTGATGGCGATCATGCTGCCGTCGCTCCGTGAGGAGCGCCAGCAGTCGTACTCTCCTTTCCTGCCGCTCTCGCCGAAAAGCGGCGCGGTTCTCCAGGTACCGATCCTCGAGCGCAATGTCGCCGCCGGAACGATCGTCTTCCGCGATCCCGACGACGGCGACCGGCTGACCGAGGTGCCGGTGACCGGCGGCCGCGTGAAGTGCCAGTGGAAGGCGGACTGGGCGATGCGGTGGACCGCGCTCGGCATCGATTACGAGATGTCCGGCAAGGACCTGATCGATTCGGTGAAGCTGTCCACGCGGATCGCCACCGCCCTTGGCGGCGATCCTCCCGAGGGCTTCAACTACGAGCTCTTCCTCGACGACAAGGGGCAGAAGATCTCGAAGTCGAAGGGCAACGGTCTCACCATCGACGAATGGCTGCGGTATGCCGCGCCGGAGAGCCTTTCGCTCTACATGTTTCACAAGCCGCGCGCCGCCAAGAAGCTCTACTTCGACGTGATTCCGAAGGCGGTCGACGAGTATTTCGATTTTCTCCAGCGTTACCCGACGCAAACGCCGGACCATCAGTTGGGCAATCCGGTCTGGCACATCCACTCCGGCCGCCCGCCCAAGATCGACATGCCGGTCACCTTCACCATGCTGCTCAATCTCGCCAGCGCATCCAACACCCACGACAAGAGCGTGCTGTGGGGGTTCATCCGCCGGCACCTGAAGGGGGTGACGCCGGAAACGCATCCGAAGCTCGACGAGCTCGTCGGCTATGCGGTCGCCTACTACAACGATTTCGTTCTGCCGAAGAAAGTGTTCCGCGCGCCTGACGAGATCGAACGCGCGGCGCTTCAGGCGCTCGATGCCAAGCTCGCCGGCGTTGCCGCTGACGCCGATCCGGAAATCATCCAGACCGCGATCCTTGATGTGGCGCGCGCGATTCCACGCTATCAGGACCACGAACGCGAGGGGCCGCGCGGCGGCCCGGGCGTCTCGGTGGCATGGTTCTCGACGCTCTACCAAATCCTGCTCGGGCAGGAGCGCGGACCGCGCTTCGGCTCGTTCGTCGCGATCTACGGCATCCCGGAAACGCGCGCGCTGATCGCAAGGGCGCTGGCCGGCGAACTCGCGGCCTGACCGGCGCCGGCGCAGTCGGCGGGCGCCACGCTTCCGCGCCAGATGCCGAGCCGCCCGCAGGCCGCCGCCAGTGCGGCGGCACGGTAGCGATCGGTGGACAAGCGGTCGCTGCGCGCCCATCCGTTTTGCAGCAGCCAAAGGGCGATATCCTCCCGGCCGATGCGGCATGGCGCCGTCACGTCGGTCGCGCCTTCGGGATAGGGGAAGTAGCACTCGATGCCGCGCCCATGGAGAAAGCGGCGGAGCGTGAAGAGCGCTGTCGCGCCGCACGGCCAGGTTTCCCCGTCCACCGTCGTGCAGGTTTCGGTCGGCGCGGGCGCCGCGACCCCGGACAGATGGATGGTGAGGCCGGGCACCGCGAATGTCGCCGCGTCGGTCGTCTGCGGCAGGACGTAGCGGCGCCAGCGCGGTGGATCGGGCGGCGCCGGCGCTGCCGGCTCGCGCAGCAGCGGGCCCGGAGGGATCGGCATGACGCCGGGCGGACTGACGTCCCGGTCTGCCGGCTGAACAACCATGTCGTCGGCATGGGCAGCCTCCGCCAGGGCGAGAACCGCCGTCAGCGCCACGACCGCCCGCTTCATTGGCTCGCCCACAGGATGCGCGCCATCCAGTCGATCTCGGCGGCCGCCAGCGTCACCAGCTTGTGCGCCGGGTTGAACGAAGCAAGTTCGACCAGGCGCGCCGTTCTTTTCTGCAGCGTCTTGGCCATGACCTCGCCTTCCGAGGTGCGCACCACGACGCGATCGCCGCGCCGCAGCGGCGCATCGCGCGCGACGATCAGCCGATCGCCCTTGCGGTAGAGCGGCAGCATGGAATCGCCGGAGACCTCCAGCGCAAACACGTCGCGCCCGGAGGGAAAGGTCACTTCGTCCCAGCCGCGTCCGGCCGGATACCCGCCATCATCGAAGAAACCGCCGCGGCCGGCCTCCGCCTGTCCGAGCAGCGGCAGCGCTCGCCGATGACCCGTCCTGATCTCGGTTTCCATCAGGTCGAGAAAGGATTCCATGCGCGTCTGCGTGGCGTCGAGAATCTTGGCGAGGCTTTCCGTCGACGGCCAGCGCGGTCGCCCGTCGGCCGATGCCCGCTTGGATTTGTTGAACGTCGTCGGGTCGAGCCCGGCACGCCGCGCCAGACCCGATGCGGTCAGGTTGTGTCGCTCGGCCAGGCGATCGATCGCCGACCAGATACGCGCGTGGGACAGCACCAGACCCCTCCGTGCCGACCGTGCATCGGCGCATTGGCCGCGTCGATGGACGACCAGCGCGCCCTCTCCCGTCGAGTTAGGCCGCTCCCCGCCGCACTGTAAAGGCCGCCCGCTCCGTGACGCCCGCTTTTCGTCCTCCATCCAAGGTGATTCGTCGCAGGCCCAAACGGGCCTGCTGTTCCCTCCCCTCAGCCAGGCCGGACCGCACCGTGAATGGTCGCAACCAGCTTGCCGCAGCGTGCCGGAACGGGACGCGCGCCGCCGTCGGCCGCGGAATTCCGCGGTCCGGCGCCTCGCCCAAGGCAACGGCCCATTAAGCCACCTTACCGGAGCGTTCGATGCGGAGCGTGCGGTTAACCGGTTGTTTACCACGTTGCCGCGACTCTTGCCTCCGGCCGCATCCTGATTCTTTCGGGCGCGGCCGGGGGCTCGAGACAATGAAATCCGGCTTTTCGTTCAACCTGAAGGACATGGATGCCGAGACCCGCGCGGCGATCAGCGAAGCGGCCCGGATATCCGGACTGACAGTGGCCGACTGGCTGAAACGGTTCATGGCCGAACGCGACGCCGCCGGCATGGGGGAAGCCGCACCCGGCGAGGCGCAGGCCGCCAGCGAACTTGCCCGCTCGATGCAGGCCCTCACCGGCCGCATCGCCGCGATGGACGCGAATTCGCGCGCCGCGATCTCCGCCCTGCCTCACCGGCTCGACGCCATCGAACAACACATCGCCCGCCTGTCCGCCCCCGGGCGCGCCGGCGCCGACCGCGCCCGGCTGCTGCAGGAAACGGCGGCGATGGTGAGCGACCTTGCCCGCGAAATAGACAATGCCGACGAGAGAGCACGCTCCATGGTC
>CAYOUO010000404.1:0-8662 GCA_964407155.1 uncultured Hyphomicrobiales bacterium
GGCGTTGAGAATTGCGAAGGCGCAGGCGAACCCCGCGCCGAGAACCCAGGCGAAATACCACATGGCTGTTCTCCTAGTAATGATGCGCCGTGGCGTCTTGAATATCGGCCGAGGTCACGCGCCCGCGCAGCACGGCGTAGACCCACGTCGTATAGGCGAGAATGATCGGCAAGAAGATCACCGTCACGCCGAGCATGATTCCAAGCGTGAGCTGGCTTGATGAGGCATCCCACGCGGTGAGGCTGGAATTCGGATCGAGCGCCGACGGCAAAAGGAACGGAAAGAGGCTGAGCCCCGCCGTCGAGATGACGCCAGCGATAGCCAACCCGCTCGCCACGAACGCCAGAAAGAAGCGCCGCCGTCCGACCAACAGCGCCGCCAGCGGCGCCATGATGTAGACGAGGAGCGGCGCGATGATCATCCACGGATGCGCGTGGTCGTTGGCGAGCCAGCCGCCGGCGACGGTGGTCACCGTCTTCAGCAGCGGGTTCGAGGGACCGTTGGGGTCGATTGTGCTGGTGATCTGGTAACCGTCAAGTCCGAGTCCGACCCAGATCCCGGCGAGCGTGAATAGCACCAGGAGCGCAATCGCGGCGTAGCGCACCGCCACGATGGCACGGTCCTCCACGGGCCGTCCCGCCTTCAGCGCGAGATAGGCACCGCCGTGCATAATGAGCATCGCCACGCTGACCAGCCCGCTGAGCAGCGCGAACGGCGTGAGCAGCCCGAACAGGTTGCCCTCGTACGTAAGCCTGAGCGTGTCGTCGAGCTTGAAGGGCGCGCCCAGGAAGAGATTGCCAAATGCGACGCCGAAGATCAGCGCCGGAACAAGGCCGCCGACGAACAGCGCCCAGTCCCACACAGCGCGCCAGCGCGGATCCTCTATCTTCGAGCGGAACTTGAAGCCGACGGGCCTCAGAATCAGCGCGAGCAGCACCAGAAACATCGCCAGGTAGAACCCGGAGAAGGCCACCGCGTAGAGCGGCGGCCAAGCGGCGAAGATCGCCCCGCCGCCGAGGATGAGCCACACCTGGTTGCCCTCCCACACCGGGCCAATGGTATTGATGGCGATGCGCCGCTCCACGTCAGTGCGACTGACAAACGGCAGCAGGATGCCAACGCCGAGGTCGAAGCCGTCGGTGACGGCGAACCCGATCAGGAGCACGCCGAGCAGAAACCACCAGACAAGACGGAGGATTTCATAGTCGATCATGGTTCTCTCCTGACTACTCGGCCGGCGCCAGCCGGGTGAACGCGCCGACCTGGCTGTCGTCGCTGACGGCCGCTGGTCCCGCCTTGATGGCTTTGGCCATGAGGAAAATATCGACCAGCAGCAGCGCCGAGTAGAAAACGACGAAGCCGACGAGCGTGACGAAGACGTTGGACGCCGAAAGACTGGACACCGCGAGGAAGGTCGGCAGCACGCCTTCGATCACCCACGGCTGGCGTCCGACCTCGGCAACGAACCAGCCGAGTTCGCAAGCGAGCCAGGGCAGCGGCAGCGCCAGCAAGGCAATCCATAGGAAGGCTCGGTGGACCTGCAGCCGCCGCCGCATCGACAGCCAGAACGCCGCGATGAACAGTCCGATCTGGAAGAATCCGATCCCGACCATGACGCGGAACGACCAGAACAGCGGCGAGACCGCGGGCACCGTCGTCCACGCCGCCTTCTGGATGTCGTCGTTGGTGGCGTTCTCGATGTCCGGCCTGATCTTCTTGAGGAGTAGGGCATATCCGAGATCGCTGCCGGTCGCGGCAATCGTATCACGCAGTTGCTGATTGCTGCGGTCTCCCTTCAGTTTCTGAAGCGCGACATACGCGGTCAGCCCGTTCTTGATCCGCGCGCCGGCCTCGTTCACCAGATCGGTGATGCCCGGCACCTCCCGTCCGATTGATCGCGTCGCGATAAGGCCAAGCATCCACGGCACGCGAACCGCGCAGTCCGTCCTGTGCGTTTCCGCGTTCGGCAGGCCGAAGATCGTGAACGACGCCGGCGCTGGCTCCGTCTGCCACATGGACTCGATCGCTGCGATCTTCATCTTCTGGTTTTCGCCGGCGGTGTATCCGCTCTCGTCGCCGAGGACGACCACCGACAGCGCCGAGGCCAGTCCGAAGCTCGCCGCGACCGTCATCGAGCGTTTGGCGATGGCCGCATGCTTGCCGCGCAGCAGGTAGAAGGCGCTCACCGCCAGCACGAACACCGAGCCGGTCACATAGCCGGCGCTCACGGTATGCACGAACTTGGCCTGCGCCACCGGATTGAACAGCACCGCGATGAAATCGGTGACCTCCATACGCATCGTGTCGGGGTTGAAGCGCGCCCCCACCGGGTGCTGCATCCAGCCGTTGGCGATCAGAATCCACAGCGCCGAAAGGTTGGAGCCGAGCGCTACCATCCATGTCACCGCGAGGTGGCCGACTCGCGAAAGCTTGTCCCATCCGAAGAAGAACAAGCCGATGAACGTCGCTTCCAGGAAGAACGCCATCAGTCCTTCAATGGCGAGCGGCGCGCCGAAAATGTCACCGACGTAGTGGCTGTAGTACGCCCAGTTGGTGCCGAACTGGAACTCCATGGTGATGCCGGTCGCCACGCCCATGGCGAAGTTGATGCCGAACAGTACCCCCCAGAACTTCGTCATGTCCCGCCAGACCTGGCGCCCGGTCATGACGTAGACGCTCTCCATGATTCCGAGCAACAGCGACAGGCCGATTGTGAGCGGCACAAACAGGAAATGGTACATGGCCGTCAGACCGAACTGCACGCGCGAAAGCGTGACGACATCAATCCCCGTCATGACTTTTCCTTTCGAATGCGGAGACGGCGGGCAACGCCATCAGGTGCTGTTCAACGGCGGTGGCATCGATCGCCGGACGCTGCCTGGGGCCAAACACGAAGAAGGCGGCCAGCAGCACGATGGCCGTCTTCACCACGACAACGGCGGCAACTTCCCGGGTGAGTCGATTCTGAAACATCGGCGATGTGGTCGCACCGGACCAACGACCGTGACTTGATGCATCTCAAATTGTGCCCGTAATTCCCGGACGCCGTTCCGACTACATTCAGGAACGGTGTACGATCGCCGCGCCGATTTCCTCCGACAGCGCGTTGCCGAGCAATGGCTTCTCGACAATCGGCACGTCAGCCGCCACGGCGTCGCGCCGCAATGCCATACTGGGATTGCTGGTCAGCAGAATCGCCGGAAGCCGGACGCCCCGCACTCTCAGCATGCGGATCAAATCGAGGCCATTGCCGTCCGGCAGAAGATAGTCCGCAACGATGCAGCCGTGTTCAGGCAGGTCGGGGTCCGCGAGCAGGCTTCCCGCGTCCGCGAAGAGACGCACGGAATATCCCTCCGCTTCCAGCGAAAACTGAAGCGAGTAGCGCACAGCGGGGTCGTCCTCGACGACGAGAACCATGCCCGCGCTGCGCGCCGTCGATCGCGAATTGCCGACAGGAAACCGTGAAGCCATAGATAACTAGACCACGGCCCACCGGCCGCGGCGTTGACGTGCGTCAACCGAAAGTTTTGGGCGAAGCGGCGTCATGACTTGGCATCTTCACCTGGATAGACGCCAGCCACCAGCGCCATGCGCACGAGTTCGGACAGGCTGCCGGCCTGCATCTTGGCCATGACGTTGGCCCGGTAGACTTCGACCGTCCGGGCGCTAATGCCGAGATCGTAGGCGATCGCCTTGTTTGCCTGACCGGCAACCAGGCCGTCGAGGACCTGCCGTTCCCGCTCGGACAGCGATCCAATGCGGGCCTTCGCCTCCGCCGTCCGCGTGTGTCCGGCGTCTTCATTCCGGTGCTGGTCTAGGGCGTCCCGGATGGCTTCCAGCAACCGCTCGTCGTCGAACGGCTTCTCGATGAAGTCCGTCGCGCCGAGCTTCATTGCCTCCACCGCAAGGGGCACGTCGCCGTGCCCGGTGATCACGATGACGGGAACGGTTGCCCCGCCTTCGCGCAGCCGCCTGAGCAGGTCGATCCCTGACAGTTCCGGCATCCGGATGTCCGTCACGATGCATGCGACGTGGAGATGCGGAAACGCATCGAGAAACGCCATCGCCGATTCGTGCGCCTCGGAGCGAATTTTCGCTGCGCCGAGCAGGAAAGAGATGGAATCGCGCACGGCGTCATCGTCGTCGACGATGTGCACCACTTCATCGGACACTGCCCACCTCCTCGGCTCTGACCGATCTCAGCGTGAAGTGAAAGATAGTTCCCTCCCCATGGTTCGGCTCGGCCCAGATGCGACCGCCGTGGGTCTCAACGATCGTCCGCGAGATTGACAACCCGACACCCATGCCTTCCGCCTTGGTGGTAACGAACGGCTGGAAAAGTTGACCGGCAATCTCCGGCGCAATTCCCGGCCCGGTATCCGCCACCGCGATCTCAACAAAATCGTCCGGGAGCGCCCGGCTCGATATCGTGAGTTCGCGGCGCGCCGACTGGACCATGGCGTCCACGGCATTGCGCATCAGGTTGAGCAGAACCTGCTGAATTTGCACCCGGTCCGCAAGCACCATGTCGGCCCGCGGATCAAGGCGAAACGTGACGCGAATGCCATGTTCCTTGGCTCCGACCAAAGCCAGCGCGCTTGCTTCCTCGATCAGCTTGGCCAGGTGCTCGACCCGCCGTTCGGTCTCGCCGCGGCTGACGAAATCGCGCAGCCGCCGGATAATCTGTCCCGCGCGAAGCGCCTGTTCAGTCGCCTTGTCCATTGCACCGCGCAGCTGCGACGCGGCTGGATCAGCCGAATCCTCCAGCAGGCGCCGCGATCCCTTGAGGTAGTTGGCAATTGCCGTCAGCGGCTGGTTGAGTTCGTGGGCAAGCGTCGAGGCCATCTCGCCCATCGCGGTCAGCCGCGAAATGTGGAGCAATTCCGATTGCAGTTCCTGCAGCCGCGCCTCAGCAACCTGCCGTTCGGACAGATCGCGGACGAACCCGGTGAAGAATTGCGTGCCGCCGGTCTCCACCTCCCCCACCGACAGTTCCATCGGAAATGTTGAACCGTCCTTGCGCTCGCCGACGACCACCCGCCCTATCCCGATGATGCGGCGCTCGCCTGTGAGCAGGTAGCGCGAGATATAGCCATCGTGTGCCTCCCGGTACGGCGTCGGCATCAGTAGCTTGACGTTCTTCCCGATGACCTCAGCCGGCGAGTAGCCGAACAGCCGTGCCGCCGCGGTGCTGAACGAGGTGATCATCGCGGCACGGTCGATCACGATCATCGCATCCGGCACGGTATCCAGGATCGATTGCAGATGCGCCTCGCGAGCGCGGAGATCGCGGTCTCGCGCCTGCTCGCGGTCGCGACTGGTCCGCAGCCATTGGCTCATGGCCGAGATGGCGCAGCCGATGACCAGGAACACGATGTCGGTGATGATCGAATTGAAGTCGAGGCGGCCAACGGCAAACAGATTAGCCGACCCAAGGCTTAGCGCAGTCGCCAGGACACCCGGCCCGAACCCTCCCCACAACGCTGCGATGAATACGGCCGGGACGAACAGGATGAACGCCGGCGACGTTCCCAACGCCGGGTTGAGCAGCAGCCGGCCGATCAGCGTGACGGCGACAATGACAACCGCCGAGACGTATGCTTCGAACGGCGTCGGCCGGACCGACATGAGGTCGCCGAAACTCCACCGGGGCCATGACCGCTGATTCAATTGCGAGACCTGCCGACTGCCAAGCTTAGGTGTCTCCTCGTCTCCCGGACCGGCCGAAATTGCATCTACGGAGAATCCCGTAGGGACATTACCCGAATTTCTCGTCGATCAGCGATCCTTTACCAATTCGCGCAGTCGAGGCCATACCGAATGGAGCGGGTCATGGAACAGGCCAGTCTCAAGCACGAAACCGCCGCCGGGTCGCGTTTTGTGGCGCAGTCGTCCAGCGAGCACACGCTTGCCGGCATCTTCGAGATGCAGGGCGCACTGATGAAGGTCGACCGTAACGTCGAGATTTACGGCGAGGAAGAACCGGCTGAATATCTCTACCAGGTCGTGACCGGCGCGGTTCGCACTTACAAGGTGCTTCAAGACGGCCGGCGTCAGATCGGTGCCTTTCACCTTCCCGGCGACGTTTTCGGACTCGAGGCCGGCGAGGAGCATTCCTTCAGCGCCGAAGCGGTTACGGATTGCACGCTGCGCGTCGCTCGCCGGACAACCATCGTAGCCATGGCCGCCCGCGACAGCGATCTCGCCAACGATCTTTGGCAGCGCACCGCCGAAGCCTTTCGGCGGGCGCAGGACCACATGCTTTTGCTCGGCCGCAAGAATGCCGAGGAGCGCGTCGCGACTTTTCTCCTGAAAATGGCCGCGCGCACGTCCGGCGGGCAGACCATCGAGCTCCCGATGTCGCGCCAGGACATCGCCGATTACCTTGGGCTCACTATCGAAACCGTATCGCGCACGCTGACCCTGCTGGAAAACCGCGCCGCCATTGAACTTCCGAGTTCGCGTCGCATCTTGGTCCGCAGCCGGAGCAGCCTGCAGCAGCTCAACGCCTGAACGGGCCAGCGCCGGTCGCGATTTAATCAGAGGAGGCGTTCCAATGTTCAGAACCATCATGGTGCACGTCGACGGCCTCGAGGGCACTGCCGCCCGCACGCGCCTGTCCGTGACGCTCGCCGGGAAATTCGATGCCACACTGCTCGGCATGACCGCGACCGCGCTGCGCCTGCCACTTGAGCTCTACGACGCCGCGCTGGGTACGGTGGCGCTCGGGCCGGACTCTACCGAAATCGACCGCACCGCGATCGAGGCCGAGTTTGGCCGCAACCGGGGCGACTTCGAAGCCGCAGCAAAGGGAACGCGTATCCAGACTGACTGGCGCCAGGTTTTCGACGAACCGGGCGCTGCCATCACGACGGCCGCTACCGCCGCCGACCTTATCGTGCTCGGCACTGGCGACCACACTTTACTCGGCAATCTCAACGCCCCATCCGCGGGCGATGTGGTGCTGCACATCGGTCGGCCAATTCTGGTCGTCCCGGCGAAATTCGCCGGTGCCAATACCGGCACCGCCATCTTGGTCGCGTGGAAGAACACCCCGGAGTCGCAGCGCGCGCTTGCCGATGCCCTCCCGTTCATGAAGGGTGCGGCCAGTGTGACTATTCTCTCCATACAGGAGAAGGGCGAGAGCGATCCTTCGCTTGCTGACGCCGCAGGCTTTCTCGTCCGTCACGGCATCGCCGCCAAAACCGACGTGCGCGTGCGCAGCGGTGCCGCCGTCGAGGACGTGATCCTCGATTGCGCTGCGCACAACAAGGTCGATCTTATCGTCGCTGGCGCGTACGGCCATACCCGACTTCGCGAGTGGGTGTTCGGCGGCGTGACGCGCGGCTTGCTCGATCGTTCGCCCGTGCCATGCCTGCTCAGTCACTGATGTCTGCTTTCATCGCGCGCGGTTGATTTCAGTCAACGACGACGACCGCAGCGCGAGGGAAAGAGAAAGTCAGGGTCCCGTTTTGTTCGCGTTCCCGCAGCGCCGCCGCGGAGCCATGTCTCAAACGAGGAAAATGCCGATGATCACGAAATCGAAGGAAATCGCCTGGTTCGAGCAAGTCGGCCGCAACGACGTCGCCCGTGTCGGTGGCAAGAATGCCTCGCTCGGCGAGATGGTGCAAACGCTATCGGCACAGGGCGTGCGCGTACCACCCGGCTTCGCCACGACCGCCGATAGCTACTGGCGCTTCGTCGACGAGAATGCGCTGCGCTCGCGCGTCTCCGATCACCTCGCGGCGCTCGCCGCCGGCAAGATCACGCTCGCCGAGGCCGGTAACGCCATCCGCTCGGCTTTCCTGCATGGCGAGTGGCCGTCCGATATCGCCGAGGCGATCACCGGCGCCTACCAGGAATTATGCCGCCGTCTCGGCCGCGCGTCGGTCGATGTCGCCGTCCGCTCGAGCGCCACCGCCGAAGACCTGCCGGAGGCGAGCTTCGCCGGCCAGCAGGAGACCTACCTCAACATCCGCGGCGAGCGGGCGCTCCTCGATGCCTGCCGCCGCTGCTACGCCTCGCTGTTCACGGACCGCGCCATCGCCTATCGCACGGCGCGGAACTTCGATCACATGAAGGTCGCGCTCTCCATCGGCGTGCAGCAGATGGTGCGCTCCGATATCGGCGGCTCCGGCGTGATGTTCTCGATCGATACCGAGACCGGCTTCGACAGGGTGGTCATCATCGACGCCGCCTGGGGCCTCGGCGAAAACGTCGTCCAGGGCGCCGTGGATCCTGACGAATACGAGGTGTTCAAGCCGCTGCTCGACGATGCCAACCTCACGCCGATCATCGAGAAGAAGCTCGGCGCCAAGGCGATCAAGATGATCTACTCCGTCGGCGACAGGCCGACCTCCAACGTGCCGACCTCGAAGGCCGAGCGCGACTCCTTCTTCCTCAACGACCACGATATCCTTCAGCTCGCCATCTGGGCCTTCACCATCGAGAATCACTACGGCCGCCCGATGGACATGGAGTGGGCAAGGGACGGCGAGACCGGCGACCTCTACATCGTCCAGGCGCGCCCGGAGACCGTGCAGTCGCGGCGCGAGGTCGGCACCTTCAAGTCCTACAGCATCGCCGGAAAGGGCAAGCGCCTGGTCACCGGCCTCAGCGTCGGCGATGCCGTCGTCGCCGGCCGCGTGTGCCTGATCGAGGA
>CAYOUO010000405.1:0-12893 GCA_964407155.1 uncultured Hyphomicrobiales bacterium
GCCGTGCCATTCACAGGGCGGCGCGGCAGCTTCGGCCGGCTCGTCGTCGGGCCGGCTGATGCGGATGCGGTCGAAATACTTTGAGTTCAAATTCATCGGCGGATTATGGTCGGCACAGGCGTTCGCCACAAGGCGCCGAAGGCAGCTCCCAGGACGGTTTCCCGATGACGGGCTCGACAGCAGACAGGATCACGCGGAGGTTAACCGAGATTTTCGCCCCGGATGACCTCAAGGTGGTGGATGAGTCCGATCTCCACAAGGGTCATGCCGGCCATCGGCCGGAGGGCGAAAGTCATTTCCGCGTGAAGATCACGGCGGCCGCGTTTCACGGCAAGACCCGGGTTGCTGCCCACCGCCTGGTCTACGACGCGCTTGCCGACGAAATTGCCGGTGGCGTCCACGCACTGGTGATCGAGGCGAAGGCGAGGGATTGAAGTCAGCCGGCGTCGTCCGGATGGTACGCAAGCCAGGTCGCCAGATCCCAGGCATCGCGAATACCCAGGAACAGCAGCGCCAGAACGGCGGCGGCTAGCCCGTGCGCCGCGAAGCCCGCTCCCGACAACAACCCGATCCCGCAGGCGAGCAGGCAGGCGTAAAGGACCAGAGGCAAGCCGCCGTAGAAAATGTAGTCGGTCCAGTGCGGCACCGGCAGCGCGCCGAAGATCATGCGCACCAAAGTGCTCGCGACGAGGAGCAGTCCGAACGTGCCAACCGTCGAGACGCCGATCCCCATTGTCTGCGGACCAACGTCCGGCATCAGCGGCAGCGTCGAGACCAGAAAGACCATCGCAAAATGAAAGACGATGGGAGTAACGAAGAGATGCAGGCCTGCCTCGCGGGAGGATGCTCGCGAATCGGCATTCAGCGTCACGACGACGAAAAGCAGGCCGATAAGCGCCGCCGATGAGGAGCCGACCATAAGGTAGAACGTTTCCCACCTTTCCCCCATGCGCCCTCAGCCGCTCGTAGTGTTCGCGCCTGGCGCCACGCCCGGCGGAGCCTGCCGGTTCAGCGGCGTGATCCTGATGGCGGTGATGCGGTTGCGCGTCTTGCGCAGCACCTGGAAGCGGAATCCGTGGAAGGTGAACGCCTGTCCGGGTTCGGGAATGATGCGAGCCTCGTGAATGACGAGCCCGGCGACCGTGGTCGCCTCCTCGTCGGGCAAATTCCAGTCCATGACGCGATTGAGGTCGCGCACGGGCACCGAGCCGTCGACATTGACCGAGCCATCCGGCTGGCGGCGCACGCCATCCATCGTCGAATCGTATTCATCGGCGATGTCGCCGACGATTTCCTCCAGGATGTCCTCCAGCGTCACCAGCCCCTGCACCTCGCCGTATTCGTCGACGACCAGCGCAATGTGCAGCTTGCGCTTGAGGAAGGCATTGAGCTGGTCGTTCAGGCTGGTGGTCTCGGGTACGAACCACGGCTTGTTGGCAATGGCGCGGATGTCGATCTTGCTGGTGTCGCCGCGCGCTTCTCTCAGGCGCGCGAGAATGTCCTTGGAATGGAGAATGCCGATGATGTTTTCGGGCTTGCCCTGCCACATCGGCACGCGGGTGTAGGCGCTCGCCAGAATCTGGTCGATGATTTTCCCGGGTGGATCGTCGGCGTCGACCGTCTCCATCGCGGTGCGATGGACCATCACGTCGGCCACGTCGAGTTCGCCGAGATCGAGGAGGCCACCCAGCCGGTCGCGCTCGGTCTTGACCACGCTGCCTTCGGCGTGGAGCAGGTCGACCTGCCCGCGGATTTCCTCGGTTGGCGAAACCGATTCCTGCGGGTGGAGCGCCCGCAACGGCCGCAGCACGCCATGGACGATCCACTGCACCGCCGACACGACCGGTGAAAAAGTCGCGACGATGACGTTGACGTACGGGGCGAGGGCGCGCGCCGTCGCGTCAGGCCGCGCGATGGCCAATGTCTTCGGGAGGATTTCGGCAAAGATGAGCACGACCGCCGTCATCACCAGCGTCGCTTCGATCACGCCGGCGTCGCCGAACAGCGTCAGGAAGAGACGGGTCGCCAGCGCCGACGACAGGATGTTGGCGACGTTGTTGCCGAGCAGGAGCGCGCCGATCAGGCGTTCGCGCTCCTGGATCAGCCGCCCGACGAGGCCGGCGCGTTTGTCGCCGCCGCGCTCGAGTTGCAGCATGCGCGCGCGCGAGGCTGCGGTCACCGCGGTCTCCGAGCCGGAGAAGAAACCCGAGAGCGCGATCAGAAGCACGATGGCCAGCACGGTCAGCCAGATCTCGAGCGCACTCATCTCAGGCGACCTTTTCCTCCAGGAATTCGGCGACGGCGGCCGGCGACACGTCGCGGGCGATGAAAGCCTTGCCGATGCCGTGCGTCAGAATGAAGGTCAGCTTGCCGCGCGCGACCTTCTTGTCCTGCGCCATCAGCTGCATCAGGTGTTCCGCGCTTGGCTGCTCTCCGGGAATTTGGCCGATCCGGGTCGGCAGGCCGACCTCCGCCAGATGCGCGGCGACGCGCACGGCATCCCCGGCGGGCGCAAGGCCGAGCTTCGCCGAGAATTCGTGAGCCAGCACCATGCCGATGGAGACCGCTTCGCCGTGGTAGAGCCGGTCGGAATAGCCGCTCGCGGCTTCCAGAGCGTGGCCGAAGGTGTGCCCGAGATTGAGCAGGGCGCGCACGCCTTGTTCGGTCTCGTCGGCGGCGACCGTCTCCGCCTTCGCGCGGCATGCGATCGCGACCGCCTCGTCGCGCTCTGGCCAGCCCGCCGCCATCGCGCGCCAGTTTTTCTCCAGCCAGGCGAAGAAAGCCGCGTCGCGGATGAGACCGATTTTCGCGACCTCGGCATAGCCGGCGTTGAAGATGCGTGGCGGCAGCGAATCGAGCACGCCGCAATCGGCCACGACCAGCGAGGGCTGGTGAAAGGCGCCGATCAGATTCTTCCCGCGCGGAGAGTTGATGCCGGTCTTGCCCCCGACCGACGAATCGACCTGGGCGAGAAGCGTGGTCGGCACCTGTACGAGCCGCACGCCGCGACGCACGATCGCGGCTGCGAAGCCGGCGAGGTCGCCAACCACGCCGCCACCCAGCGCCAGCACCACGTCGTTGCGCTCGATGCGGGCAGCGACGATCTCGTCGACGACGCGGGTGAGGGTCGCGAAGCTTTTCGATTCCTCGCCGGGTGCAATGGTGACAACCGCGTGATCGATCGCTTTCTCGCGAAGGCTGTCCCGCAGGCGGTTGAGATGGAGCCGCGCCACCGTTTCGTCGGTGACGATCGCCACCCGCGCCCCGGGCAGGCGACGCTGCACTTCGGCGCCGACGTCTCCGATCAGCCCCCGACCGATGAGAATGTCGTACGAGCGCGCGCCGAGATCGACCTTGATCGCGGTCGCTGCGTGCGCCTGCACCGCGTCGCCGGTCATCGTTTCAAACCTTCTCCACGGCCTCGCGCTCAAGATACCCGGCCAGCGCGGCGAGTATATCGTCGATTACCGCTTCGTGCGCGACGTCGCGGGACTGCACATGGATCTCGGCTTCGGCGTAAACGGGATAACGTTCGGCGATGAGGCGATCGATGATCTCGGCAGGATCGCCGTTTGCCAGCATCGGACGCCCGCTCACCCGCCGTTTGACGCGCGACAGCAGCAGATCGCGATCCGCCTTCAGCCAGATCGAAATGCCGGCCTGCTTGATCGCGGCGCGGGTCTCCGGCTGGATATAGGCGCCGCCGCCGGTTGCCAGCACCTTCGGCTTGCCGTCGAGCAGGCGCTGGATCACGCGGCGCTCGCCGTCGCGGAAGTAGGCTTCGCCGTGCTGCTCGAATATCTCGGGGATCGTGGCATTCGCCGCCCGTTCGATTTCGGTGTCGGCATCGACGAACGCCATGCCGAGGCGCGCGGCAAGCCGCCGCCCGATGGACGACTTTCCCGCGCCCATCATCCCCACCATGACCAGCGTCCGGCCATGGAGAAGACGAACCACTTTCGCTTCAACGGCTTCGCCGCTGTCCCGCGCCGCCCCGTAAGTGGACAATGGTGCCTCGTTTCGCCTGCGTGTTGATGGGCGAGGGTAGAGCCGCTTTGCCGCGCTTCTGTCAAGGATTCGTGCCCGAAACGCGATGGTAACTACTTATTCGCCAAATCTGGGGGCGATTCCCGGGGGTTTGATGCCCAGTCTTCTGCGGTTTCTGTTCGTTCTGCTGGTGCTGGCGGCGCTCGCCGTGGCGGCCGTTGTCTACCTTGCCGATTTCGTCCAGCCGCGCACGCGCGACATGACCGTCCGCATACCGCCGGCCAAGCTTGGACTGAAGGGGCCGTGATGAACGGGGCCCGCGCGCAGGAATGGTACCGCGTCGAGGCGTTTCTCGAGATGATGAGCGCCGAACGCGGCGCGGCCGCCAATACCCTGGATTCCTATCGCCGCGATCTCAGGGATTACGCCGGCTTTCTGCAGGCCCGCGGGATCGATCCGGTGGCCGCCGACGTCGAGGCCGTACGGGCCTGGCTGGCCGATCTCGACCGGCGCGGTTTCGCCGCGACCTCCGCCGCCCGCCGCTTGTCTGCAATCCGCCAGTTTCACCAGTTTCTGGTCAGCGAACAGGTCCGCACCGACGATCCGACCGCCATCGTCACTGGTCCGAAGAAGGCCCGTCGCCTGCCCAAGGTTCTGACCGTCGCCGAAGTGGACACAATTATTGAGCGTGCCGAATCCGAAAGCCGTCGGAGCGATCTCAGTCCCCCGGCACGGCTGCGCGCGCTCCGCCTGCATGCGCTGATGGAGCTGATTTACGCCAGCGGGCTCCGCGTCTCGGAACTCGTGGCGCTGCCGGCCGCTGCCGCGCGGCAGACACAGAGGTTCCTGCTCGTCCGTGGCAAGGGCGGTCACGAACGCATGGTGCCCTTGACAGAGCGTGCCCATAAAGCGGCCCGCGCCTATCTCGATGCGCGTGCGGCGGCGGGGCTGGCCGACAGCCGGTGGCTGTTTCCGGCCGGTGGCGACAGCGGCCACCTCACGCGGCAGGAGTTCGCGCGCGAGCTGAAGGCGCTTGCCGCCGGCGCTGGTATCGCCGCGGCCAGGGTGTCGCCGCATGTGCTCCGCCACGCCTTTGCCAGCCCTCTCCTGGCCAACGGCGCAGACCTTCGCATCGTGCAGCCGCTTCTCGGCCACGCGGACATCTCGACCACGCAGATTTACACCCATGTCCTCGAAGAGCGTCTCCGCGCTCTGGTCGCGGAGCATCATCCCTTGGCGAGGCCGGGATGAGCGGGCTGTGCCGAACGGCCCATGCTGCCTTGACACGTTTGCGGGGGTGAGGGCAGGTTGCCGCCGCTTTGCCGCTCCGCCGGCGCGGCCGCCGGCCGCCACTTTTCCTGAGGCATTTCGCGAGACTGGATGCGCAGCTACCTCGATTTCGAAAAGCCCGTTGCCGATCTCCAGGGCAAGGTGCAGGAGCTGCGCTCGCTCGGCAATGGCGGCGATGCTGTAGGCATCGACGAGGAGGTTGCCAAGCTCGAGGCAAAGGCCGCGCAGGCGCTCGCCGACATCTATTCGAAACTTACCCCCTGGCAGAAGACGCAGGTCGCGCGACACCCCGATCGTCCCCACTTCGGCGACTATGTCAGGGAGTTGATCGACGACTTCACGCCGCTCGCCGGCGATCGTTCGTTCGGCGAGGATGCCGCGATCGTCGCGGGTCTCGGCTTCTTTCGGGGCCGCCGCATCGCCGTGATCGGCCAGGAAAAAGGCGACGACACCGAGACGCGCATCCGCCACAATTTCGGCATGGCCCGTCCGGAAGGCTATCGCAAGGCGGTCCGCGTGATGGAACTTGCCGACCGCTTCCGGCTGCCGGTGGTATCGCTGGTCGATACCGCCGGCGCGTACCCCGGCGTCGATGCCGAGGAGCGCGGGCAGGCGGAGGCGATTGCGCGCTCGACCGAGGCCTCGCTCCGGCTCGGCGTTCCCAATGTCGCCGTCGTCATCGGCGAGGGCGGCTCGGGCGGCGCGATCGCGCTGGCCACCGCCAACAAGGTGATGATGCTCGAGCACGCCATCTACACGGTGATCTCGCCGGAAGGCGCTGCGTCGATCCTCTGGCACGATTCCAGCCGCGCGCAGGATGCCGCCACCAATATGAAGATCACCGCCGAGGATCTCGAGCGTTTCGGCATAGTCGACAAGGTGATCCAGGAGCCGGTCGGCGGCGCTCATCGCGAGCCGAAAGTCACCATCGGAGCGACGGGCGACGCCATCGCCGAGTCCCTCGCCGCCATGGACAACCTTCCGCCCGAGGAAATCCGCCGCCAGCGGCGGGAATAATTTCTCGCGATCGGCCGCTCCCTGTGAGGCCGCGGCCCGGACGATCTTCCGCGCCGGCGCCGTTGACGCCCACCTCGAATCCCGGTCTAACCGGCGCGGGCTGGCTGGCTGACGTTTGGAGGGGTGCCCCGATGGGGTTTCAGCCGTTCCGCGTGGCCGTCTTGCTGCGCCTGGCCGTGATCGGCCTTGCCGCCGTATCGCTCGCCGCGTGCCAGGAATCGGACCTGCCCAAGGCCGAGCAACCGGTTTCGTACCAGCTCCGCGCGAAGATGGACCGGCTCGACATGGATCCGGCGTCGCCGATCTTCATCCGCATCTATAAGGAATCGTCCGAGTTCGAGGTGTGGAAGCAGAAGCGTAACGGCGACTACGCGCTGCTGACGACGTTCCCGATCTGCAAGTGGTCCGGCAAGCTCGGGCCGAAGACGGTCGAGGGCGATCGGCAGGCGCCGGAGGGCATCTACACTGTCTATCCCTCGCAGATGAATCCGGCGTCGCACTACTATCTGTCGTTCAACATCGGCTATCCCAATGCCTACGACCGCTCCCTCGGCCACACCGGCACCAACCTGATGGTGCACGGCGCCTGCTCGTCGGCGGGCTGCTACTCGATGACGGATGAAGAGGCCGGCGAAATCTTCGCGCTGGCGCGCGATTCCTTCAGGGGCGGCCAGACTGCGTTCCAGATCCAGGCGCTGCCGTTCCACATGACGCCGGAGAATCTCGCCCGCCACCGCGACGATCCGAACATGCCGTTCTGGCGCATGCTGAAGGTGGGATCGGACGAGTTCGACCTGACGCTTCGTCCGCCGAAAGTCGATGTCTGCGACCACAAGTACGTGTTCAACGCCGATGCGCCCGGCGCGACGTTCAACGCCAGCGCGCCGTGTCCGAACTATACGATCGCGCCGGCACTGGCCACGGCGCTCGCCAGCAAGCAGGCCGCGGATGATCTCGCGTTCCAGACGGCGGCCACCAAGTTCGACAGCGACGAGAAGGCGGCGGCTGCTCACGCTGCCGAGGTTGCGGCGAAGCAGCAGGCGGCGGCTGCGCAGCAAGCCGCCGAAGCTCAGCAGGCCGCGGCGCAGCCCTCGCTTTGGAACCGGCTCTTCCACAAGGGGATCGCCGAACCGGCAGCGTCGGTCGCATCCGCGCCGATAGCCGCGGCGGCGCCGGTTGCGGCCTCAGGGGCACAGCCGTTGATGACAGGCACGTCGCCGAAGGTCGCGAAAGTGCCTGAGCCGCACCTGCGCCCGGAGGAGAAGCCGGCGGTTACGCCGGCCGCGTCCACACCGGCGCCGACGGTCGGAACCGTCGTCAAAAAGAAATTTATCTGGCCCGGTGGCGACAATCCGTCCAACGGCAACGGTTCGGCCGGCCAGTCCTTGTAGGCTTGGAAGCCGCAGAAATGACTCTAACGGAGTTAGTGGAATTCTGGAGGCGGTGTCCGCTCTCGGGAGAATTGCTTGCGCATCCCGACGATCTCCAAGTGCTGGACGAGAATCTTGAGCGTTACGTCAACAAAGAATCGATCGATTTTCACACAGTCATAAGTTCTCCGACGTTCGGGAATCCAAATGACAATCGTTTTCGATTGTCGTTGGTCCCTGTGCCCTACGGAGGCGATCTCAAACGGGCCGAGATCGTGGTCCTTCTCCTGAATCCCGGCTTTTCCTACGCCGACTACTACGCGGAGAATAATGCTGACTACAAAGCGAGACTCCGCGCCAACCTGCTGCAGGAATTCGACGGAGTCGAGTTTCCGTTTCTTGGATTGGATCCGACGTTCTGTTGGGCGGCAGGATACATTTGGTGGAAGAAAAAACTTCGCAAGCTAGTTGCGGAGCTTGCACGCCAGCGATTCGCGGGAAGATATGTAGACGGTCTACGTCACACATCTCAACACTTGGCATTTGTGGAATTGGTACCGTATCACTCCTCATCGTTCGGCGAGACTGCGCTGCTGGCGCGACTTGCGTCAGTTCGTCGGGCGCAAGAATTTGCGCGCGACGTACTATTTTCCTCGAGTTCGACGAACACTGTAGTTGTCACTCGGCAAGCCGCCCGATGGTTACCTCCGCGCGACGTTAGCCGGATTATTATCTATGACGGCGCGATGAGGCGCGGCGCTGGCTTGGGTCCTGAGACCGCTGGCGGCAAGGCGATTCTGGACCGGCTACTCGCTGCTTAGTCCGGCGGCCGTGATGGCTACGCCAGCCGCCCGTGGCAGTGCTTGTATTTCTTGCCCGAGCCGCATGGGCACAGCGCGTTGCGCTGGACCTTGCCCCAGGTCGCCGGGTTGTTCGGATCGATCTGGGCGGCAGCCGCGGTCGCCACCGCAGGGATGACGCGCGCGCCGGCCCCGGCGGTCACCGGCTGCGGCTGGCCGCCGTTCCACGCCTCGAAGTCGGTATCGCCGGTGAGCGGGTCGACGTGGCGCGCCTGGATGCTCTCGAGGTCGCCTTCCGGCGCCAGCGGAGGCGGCTGCTGCACGATCTCCACGCGCATGATCTGCGCCGTCACCGCCTCGCGCAGCCGGGTCAGCATCGCCTGGAACAGCTCGAAGGATTCCGACTTGTATTCGTTCAGCGGGTCGCGCTGGGCGTAGCCGCGGAAGCCGATCACCTGCCGGAGATGATCGAGCGTGACCAGGTGCTCGCGCCAGAGGTGATCGAGGGTCTGCAGCAGCACCGCCTTTTCGACCTGCCGCATGATCTCCGGCGTGAAACGCGCGGTGCGCGCCGCGGCAGCCTCGTCGGCCGCGCGCTCGAGGCGCTCGCGCACCTCGTCCTCGGCGATGCCTTCTTCCTTCGCCCAGTCCGTCACAGGCACGTCGATGTTGAGCAGTCCCTGGACGTCGTCGTGCAGGCCCTTCATGTCCCACTGTTCGGCGTAGGCCTTCTCCGGGATGTGCTTGGCGACCAGCGTCTCGATCATTTCGTGGCGCATGCCGGTGATCGTGTCGGTCACCGTCTCGTCGCGCATCAGGTCCACGCGCTGCTCGAAGATGACCTTGCGCTGGTCGTTCATCACGTCGTCGAACTTGAGCAGGTTCTTGCGGATGTCGAAGTTGCGCGCCTCGACCTTCTGCTGCGCCTTCTCGAGCGCCCGGTTGATCCACGGGTGGACGATCGCCTCGTCCTCCTTGAGGCCGAGCTTCTGCAGCATGCCGTCCATGCGCTCCGAGCCGAAGATGCGCATGAGGTCGTCCTGCAGCGACAGGAAGAATTTCGAGTGGCCGGGGTCGCCCTGGCGGCCGGACCGGCCGCGCAGCTGGTTGTCGATGCGCCGGCTCTCGTGGCGCTCGGTGCCAAGCACGTAGAGGCCGCCGGCGGCCAGCGCCTTCTTCTTGAGTTCGGCGATCTCGGCAGCGATCGCCGCGATGCGGCCCTCGCGCTCTTCCTCGGGGACCTCGGCGAGCTCCTGCTCGACGCGCATCTCGAGGTTGCCGCCGAGCTGGATGTCGGTGCCGCGCCCGGCCATGTTGGTCGCGATCGTCACCGCGCCCGGCACGCCGGCCTGCGCCACGATGTAGGCTTCCTGCTCGTGATAGCGGGCGTTCAGCACCTGGTGCTGGATCTTCTCTTTGGTCAGAAGCTCCGACAGCGTCTCCGATTTCGCGATCGACGTGGTGCCGACGAGTATCGGCTGGCCGCGGTCCCGGCAGTCGCGGATCAGCTTGACGATCGCGCGGTATTTTTCGTCCGCCGTGCGATAGACCTCGTCGTCGTCGTCGATGCGTACCATCGGCCGGTTGGTCGGTATCTCGAGCACCTCCAGCCCGTAGATGTCGCCGAATTCCTCCGCCTCGGTGATCGCCGTGCCGGTCATGCCGGCGAGCTTCTCGTACATGCGGAAATAGTTCTGGAAGGTGATCGAGGCGAGCGTCTGGTTCTCCGGCTGGATCGGCTGGTGCTCTTTCGCCTCCAGCGCCTGGTGCAGGCCTTCGGAATAGCGGCGGCCCGGCATCATGCGGCCGGTGAACTCGTCGATGATGACGATCTCGCCGTTCCTGACGATGTAGTCCTTGTCGCGCTCGAACAGCTTGTGCGCCTTCAGCGCCTGCTGGATATGATGGACGACGGTGACGTTCTCGACGTCGTAAAGGGAATCGCCCTTGAGCATTCCCGCCTGGCCGAGCAGCTGTTCGAGCTTGATGTTGCCGGCCTCGGTGAAGTTCGCCGAGCGCTGCTTCTCGTCGATCTCGTAGTCTTCCGGCACAAGCTGCGGAATGAGCTTGTCGATCGTGTTGTAGAGTTCGGAGCGATCGTCGAGCGGCCCGGAGATGATGAGCGGCGTGCGCGCCTCGTCGATGAGAATCGAGTCGACCTCGTCGACGATGGCGAAGTTGTGCCCGCGCTGCACCATCGAGGGCAGGTCGTACTTCATGTTGTCGCGGAGGTAGTCGAAGCCGTACTCGTTGTTGGTGCCGTAGGTGATGTCGGCGGTGTAGGCTTCGCGGCGCTGGTTGTCGTCGAGCCCGTGCACGATCACGCCGACGGTCATGCCGAGAAACTTGTAGACGCGGCCCATCCACTCGGCGTCGCGCTTGGCGAGGTAGTCGTTCACGGTGACGACATGCACGCCCTTGCCGGCGAGCGCGTTGAGATAGACGGGCAGGGTGGCGACCAGCGTCTTGCCTTCGCCGGTCTTCATCTCGGAGATGGCGCCTTCGTGCAGCACCATGCCGCCCATGAGCTGCACGTCGAAATGGCGCTGGCCGAGCACCCGGCGTGCCGCCTCGCGGACGGTGGCGAAAGCGGGGACCAGAAGGTCATCCAGGTCGGTGCCCGCGGCAAGCTGCGCGCGGAATTCGGCGGTTCTTGCCTTCAGGGCGTCGTCGGACAGAACCCTGAGCTCGCTCTCGAGCGCATTGATTTCCGCCACCTTGGGCGCGTAGCCCTTGATGCGGCGATCGTTGGCGGAGCCGAAAATCTTGCGGGCGAGCGAACCGAGACCGGCCATCTTTGATCCTTGGACATCCGGTGGAAAGCAGCCCTGCAGCGGCCTGCGCCGAACGCTGGCAGGCGATCACACCGCCGTCACCTCGAGAGATTACAAAGCGTTCTTTGACGCCAAGCGTAGAGACAGATAAGAGGGGGGTTATCCCATGTCAACGGCGCGAGTGTGCCTCCGATTACGCTCGGCGACAGTGAAATCGGTGCCCTCGCCATCCCCATCCAACCGCCTGAGCAGGACAGTTTCATGACCGCGTTCCGCCTGATTTCCCGCCCCCTGACCGTCGCCTTTGCCTCGGCGCTCGCCTTTGGCGTTCTGCCGGCAGTTCCTTCCCTCGCCGGCGATACGCCCGCCGCGACCGCGGCCGCACCGGCTTCCGCCGCTCCCGATACCGCCGCTGCCGCGCCGGCGATCGACCCCAACCAGGTGCTCGCCACCGTCAACGGCGACCCGATCACCGAACTCGACGTCGAGGTCGCGGCACCCGATCTGCAGAGCGCATTGCAGCAGATCCCCGCCGACCAGCAGGGTGCGGCCATCCTGAAGACACTGGTCGATCTGCGCCTGATGGCCGCTGCGGCTGAGGCTGCCGGTCTCGACAAGCAGGCGGAGACGCAGCACGTCATTGCCTACGAGCGCGCCCGGACGCTGCGCAACTCCTACCTCGCCGACAAGCTGCAGCAGCAGGTGACCGAGGATGCGATCAAGGCGCGCTTCGATCAGGAACTCGCCAAGTTCGTCCCGGGCGACCAGATCCATGCCGAGCACATTCTCGTGAACAGCGAGGACGAAGCGAAGGCCATCATTGCCCAGCTCGACAAGGGTGGCGATTTCGCCGCCATCGCCAAGGAGAAGTCGACCGATGCGGGCTCGGGGCAGGCGGGCGGCGATCTCGGCTGGTTCGGCAAGGGCCAGACCGTGAAACCGTTCGAGGATGCCGCGTTCGCACTTGCGCCCGGCAAATACACCGAGACGCCGGTCAAGTCGGACTTCGGCTGGCACGTCATCAAGGTGCTGGAGAAGCGCAAGGAGCCGGCGCCTACCCTGGCCGATCGTCACGACCAGATCCGGGACGAGCTTGCCCATGAAGTAATCCTCGCCGAGATCGGCAAGCTGCATGACAAGGCCAAGATCGTGATCAACCAGCCCGCCGCGCCGGCATCCGACGCTCCGGCGCCCGCCACGCAGAAGTAAGCGGTAGCGGGCGATGGCTGCCGCGTCGCCATTGGCGCCCGCTGCCTTTCCGTCGCTGCCCGCCATCGGCGGCGTGCGCTTTGCCGCCGCCGAGGCCGGGATCAAGTACCGGAACCGCCGCGACGTTCTGCTCGCTGTCTTCGACAAGGGCACGACCGTCGCCGGCGTCTTCACGCGTTCGAAATGCCCGTCGGCTCCGGTCGACTGGTGTAGGGCCGCGCTGAAAGGCGGCAAGGCACGCGCGCTTCTCGTCAATTCCGGCAACGCCAACGCCTTCACCGGCAAGCGCGGCCGCGAAACGGCGAAAATGTCGGCAGCCATGGCCGCGCGCGTCGTCGGCTGCAGGCCGCGCGAGGTGTTTCTCGCCTCGACGGGCGTCATCGGCGAGCCGCTCGATGCGACCAAGTTCGACGGCGTCGTCGGCGATCTGTGTGCCCGCGCCGCGC
>CAYOUO010000406.1:0-8398 GCA_964407155.1 uncultured Hyphomicrobiales bacterium
CTGGCGCAGGAAGGCCTGCATCAACCGCCGCGCCAGCACCTTCAGGTCGTGACCGGCCGCCGCGAGCGCAGCGCGGTCGGACAGCTTGATGCCGTCGACCCACTCCAGCGTCAGCACGTCGCGGCTGGTGAACTCCCATTCGACCCGCGGCACGCGGAACCCCTGGTCGCCGGCAGTGAGTTCGGCCATTTCCGAGAGCGCCGCCGCCTCGAGCCTGAGGTCCATCTCGATCGCGACCGAGCGCGCCAGCGTCTCCACCACCACGACGGGCTTCAGCCGGCGCGATGCCGGATCGATGCGCTCGACCAGACGCGCCGCGGCGAAGAAAGTCCTCAGATCGCGGCGGAAACCCTGCCGCACACCCGGCCGCAGAACCTTGACCGCGACGGCACGCCGGCCGCCTTCCGGCGGGGTGATCTCGGCCTTGTGCACCTGCGCAATCGACGCGGCGGCGACCGCCGGCGAAAACGCGGCGAACATGACATCGACCGGACGCCCGATGCTCTGCGCCACCATCGCCCGCGCCTCCGCATCGGGAAACGGCGGGATCTCGTCGCGGAGCCGCCCGAGCACCACCGCCACCTCGTCGCCGACGATATCCGCGCGCGTGGCGAGGAACTGCCCGAGCTTGATGTAGCTCGGCCCAAGCTTGTGGAACGCGACGTTGAGGCGCTCGGCGCGCTCGGCATCGGACAGCCCGCGCGGCCCGAACAGGCGCGCGAACCGAACCGCCGTCGCCGGGCCCGCCGGCAGCGCGTCTGTATCGATGAACGCGAACATTCCCGCGCGCGTCAGCCGCAGGCCGGCCTCGGCCAGACGAAGGAGCGCGGCCGGATCCGTCATGCCGCTCAGAGCTTCCAGCCGGAATGGATCGCAGCGATCCCGCCGGAGAGATTGCGATATGTGACCCTGGCAAACCCCGCGGCCGTGATCATCGCGGCGAAGCGCGCCTGATTGGGGAAACGGCGGATCGATTCCACGAGATAGCGATAGGGTTCGGCATCGCCCGCCACCAGCTTGCCAATCCCGGGGATTACGTTGAAGGAGAAGAAGTCATAGAGCTTGTCCAGAACCGCGACGTCGACCGTCGAGAACTCGAGACAGAGAAAGCGTCCGCCGGACTTCAGCACGCGATGGATTTCGCCGAGCGCCTTCTCCATGCGCGGCACGTTGCGGATGCCGAAGGCGATGGTCACCGCCTGGAAACTGGCATCGGCAAACGGCAGCGCCTCGGCATTGGCCTCGACGAAGCGGACGCGCTCGGCCAGTCGCTTGTCCGCCGCGCGCTTCTCGCCGACCGCCAGCATCTCCTTGTTGATGTCGGCGACGGTGACGACGGCGGCGGCGGAGCGCGCCGCGATGCGGAACGCGATGTCGCCGGTTCCCCCGGCGAGATCGAGGACGGGATACGGCGCGCCCGCGAGCCGTGGCGGCGCCAGCCACGACACCATCGCGTCCTTCCACAGGCGGTGGAAACCGGCCGACATGAGGTCGTTCATCAGGTCGTAGCGGCCGGCGACCTTGTCGAAGACGTCGTTGACCAGCCCCTGCTTTTCCGCCGTCGGTATCTCGCGGAATCCGAACGAGGTGCGCTCGTCGGCGGAGGCGGGGCCGCTGGTCTGGCTGCCGTTGGTCATCACATAACGTCCGTCGTCGGTCGTCGGGGCGGCCGGACCATAGCCGATGCGCGTGCTTCCAGCTATCGTCCGCCCGCCTTGCCAAAGGGTTAGCGCATGCCCGAACTGCCGGAAGTCGAAACGGTGCGCCGCGGTCTGGCGCCGTTCATGGAGGGAGCGACCGTCGAGAAGGTCGAACTGCGCCGCGGCGATCTCCGGGCGCCGTTCCCGCGCGGGTTTGCCAAACGGCTGACCGGCCGCAAGGTTGTCTCGGTCGGCCGGCGCGCCAAGTACCTGACCATCGACCTCGACGACGGCAACGTGCTCGTCATCCATCTCGGTATGTCGGGGTCGCTGCGCATAGTCACCGGCGGGGAGACCCGCGACACCTCGTCGAGGCGCTATCATAAGGTCGCCAAGCTCTCCGCCCACGACCATGTCGTCTTTCATATGTCGGGCGCCGGCCGCAAGCCGCCGAGCATCGTCGTCTTCAACGATCCCCGCCGCTTCGGCCTGATGGATCTTGTCGCGCGCGACAAACTTGCGACCTCGAAGCATTTCGCGGCCATCGGCATGGAACCGCTCGGCAACGCGTTCGATGCCGGCTATCTCGCCGGGAAGCTCGCCGGACGTTCGGCGCCGCTCAAGGCCTCGCTGATGGACCAGCGCATCGTCGCCGGTCTCGGCAATATATATGTGTGCGAGGCGCTGTGGCGCGCGCGGCTGTCGCCCGACCGCAAATCGCGCACGCTGGCCACGCGCTCCAGCACGCCGACCGCGGGCGCCGAGCGGCTGGCTGCAGCCATCCGGGAGGTGCTCGAGGCGGCGATCGCGGCGGGCGGGTCGTCGCTTCGCGACCACATCCGCACCGACGGCGAGCTCGGCGACTTCCAGCACGATTTCGCGGTCTATGACCGCGAGGGAAAGCCCTGCCGCCGCAATGACGGCGGCGTCATCCGCCGCAAGGTGCACTCCGGCCGCTCGACGTTCTATTGTCCGGTCTGCCAGCGATAGGATACGAGCAGGCCATGGCGCACCAGTTCATCGTCGTCACCACCAACGGCCGGGTCGGCGAGATCGCGCTCAACCGGCCGAACGCGCTGAATGCCCTGAACAGCACCATGATCGGTGAGATCGCCGCAGCAGCCGAAGCCTTCGACGCAAACGATGCGATCGGCGCCATCCTCCTCACCGGCTCGGAGAAGGCTTTCGCCGCCGGCGCGGACATCAAGGAAATGGCGTCGCTCTCTTTTACCGACGCGTATCTCGGCGACTATGCCTCCGGCATGGACCGCATCGCGGCCGTGAGAAAGCCGGTCGTCGCGGCCGTCGCGGGCTATTGTCTGGGCGGCGGCGCGGAACTGGCACTCCTGTCCGATGTCATCATCGCCGCGGACACGGCGAAATTCGCGCAGCCGGAAATCACGCTCGGCATCATTCCGGGCATGGGCGCGACCCAGCGCCTGCCCCGCGCGGTCGGCAAGGCGAAGGCAATGGACATGATTCTCACCGGCCGCATGATCGACGCCGCCGAGGCCGAAAGAATCGGGCTCGTTTCGCGGGTGGTCGCCGCGGCCGAACTCGGCCGGACGGCGCGATCGGTCGCGGAGACGATCGCCGCCATGCCGCTCCCCGCCGTGCTCGCCGCCAAGGAAAGCGTGCAGCGCGCGTTCGCCGCGCCGCTCGCCGAAGGCATCCGCTTCGAGCGCCGCGTGTTCCAGGCCCTGTTCGCGACCGGCGATCAGAAGGAAGGAATGGCGGCTTTCCTTGAGAAACGGCCGCCCCGTTTCACCCACCGGTGACGCCTCGGCAGCGTTGACGTTGCGGCCCGGCGGGCCTATAAGCACCGCCACTTTCGAGGCACGCGCCCGTGAGGCAGCGAGCCTTGTTTCGTTTATGAGCATCTGAGAGCGAATGGCCAATACCTCTTCCGCCAAGAAAGCCGCGCGCAAGATCACGCGCCGCGCCGAAGTCAACGGCAAGCGCATCACCCGGGTTCGCACCTATGTGCGCAAGGTCGACGAGGCGATCGCCTCGGGCAACAAGGACGCCGCCGCTGCCGCGCTGAAGGCCGCCGAGCCGGAGCTGATGCGCGCCGCTTCCAAGGGTGTGATCCCGAAGAAGACGGCGTCGCGGAAAGTTTCGCGCCTGTCCGCCCGCGTCAAGGCGGTCGCCGCGAAGTAGCGAATTCTCGCAATTAACAGGATTGCGACTCGATGAGGCCCGGCTGCAAAGCCGGGCCTTTTTCATTTGCAGGCTAAGGCGTGAAGCGCGCGGAACCCGCGGCTTTGCGGCGCCGGCGGTGCAGCAACCGGCTTCGCAATCTTTCGCTATGAAATTCAATACGATGAGAGCAAGTAGCCGGCCGGAGCCGGCCGTACTCCCGATTCAGGGTTAAAGATGTCCTAACGAATCAATTTTTTTTCGGCGACCGACCTCAATACCGCGTGGGCGCTCCGCTCCAAATGAAGCCATTGAGTCCGCAATGACTTATCCACCGCTCTCCCACACCCGCGCATCGCCGCGACGGACGCTAAACCCGTTTCACCGGCCGCACGCGCCGCGCCGAGGCATTGCAGCCGGCCGACCGGCCGTATTAGCTTTTCCCTGCGGCGCCGAGAGAAGAAGCCTTCAAGCAACGGTGCCGCATACAGGTGTGGCGAGTCGGGACGTGCCCGGGGTCAATTCCATCGGCATGTCCTGCAAGTGAAGATGCGGGCTAATCTTTTGTAGGCAGTACTCGATCCGCGCGTTTTTGCGGAGCGGGAAAGTATTTTCTCCAAGGAATTTCTTGGGGGTCGGAATCATACATAGCGTTTGATTGCGACGCGCTGCTCGCGGCGGGCGATGCGGTGCGCGTGAGGGGCCATCTATGTCTGGAATTCAGGCCGGCGCATACGCCGGCGACATCGACGTCAAGGTTGCCTGGAGCGATCTTGCCAACGCGGCGGCTGCCGTCCTCATCGACGTCCGCACCAAGGCGGAATGGGCGTATGTCGGCGTGCCGGTGCTCGATTCGATCGGCAAGGCGACCGTCTTCATCGAATGGGACGATTTCGCCACCGGCGCCATCGTGCCGGATTTCGTCGGGCGCCTGAAAACCGCCCTCGACCAGAGAGGCGTCGCGACCGACGCCCCCCTTTACTTCATCTGCCGTTCCGGAAACCGCAGCAGGCAGGCCGCGATCGCGGCAACTGCGGCCGGATACGCGCGCGCGTTCAACATCGCGCTGGGCTTCGAGGGAAGACTCGATGCCGAGCGCCACCGGGCGACGCCCGGAAGCTGGAAAGGAGAAGGATTTCCATGGGTGCAATCGTGACCCCGGCAGCGGCGCCGGGGCCGAAGGCGGCGGCACCCGGGAAAAGCGGCATCGCAGGAACTGCGGCGGCAATGCATCACCTATCAAACGCCCGCGCGGCACGCGGCGGACAGTACAAAGAGGAGGCCAAACAGATGGCGGCGGCGGAGAAACTTGCGGAAAGGCCAACCGGCGAACAGTGGGATCGCGTCAAGCAGCGGCTGAAGGCCGAGCTGGGCGAGGACGTTTACTCGAGCTGGTTCGCGCGTGTGGAACTGGAGGAAGCCGATACCGGCTCCGTCTATCTGTCGGTGCCGACCCGATTCCTGAAATCGTGGATCTCGGCGCACTACGCAGAGAAGCTCCTGTCGCTGTGGAACGCCGAGCGCAAGGGCGTGGCACGCGTCGAGCTGATCGTGAGAAGCGCGATGCGCTTCAAGGCGCAGCCCGAAGCCGAAAAGACCGATGCGCCACCACCCGTCGCGATCGCACCCATGACGCTGGTGGCGGGCAGCACCGTGCAGCGCCGTCCCTCGGAAACGGAACTCGTCGTCGGCGCCAATGCGGCCGGCGGTCTCGGTGGCTCGCCGGTCGATCCGCGCTACACCTTCGAGACCTTCTGCGAGGGCGCAGCCAACCGCGTCGCCTTCGCCGCCGCCAAGGCGGTTGCCGAAGCCGGCCCCGGCAAGTCGACGGCGTATAATCCGCTCTACATCCACGCCGGCGTCGGCCGCGGCAAGACGCACCTGCTCCACGCCATCACGCGCGCGGCACGCCTGGCGCATCCGGGCAGGAACGTCGTCTACCTCACGGCCGAGCACTTCATGTTCCGCTTCGTGGCGGCGCTACGCAACCACTCGGCGATTCCGTTCAAGGAGGCGCTGCGCGAGATCGACCTTCTGCTCATCGACGACATGCAGTTCCTGCAGGGCAAGTCGGTGCAGCAGGAGTTCTGCCACATGCTGAACCAGCTCATCGACGGCGCCCGCCAGGTGGTGGTCGCCGCCGACCGGCCGCCGGCGGAACTCGAGACGCTCGACGAGCGCGTCCGCTCGCGGCTGCGCGGCGGCGTCGCCTTCGAGATCGGCGCGCCGGACATGCAGCTCCGCCGCGAGATCCTGAGGGCGCGCTACATCGCGGCCAGCGCCCAGAACCCCGGGCTCGATATTCCCGACACCATTCTGGAATACGTCGCCCAGTCGGTCGTCTCCAACGGGCGCGACCTCGAAGGCGCGCTGAACCGGCTGGTGGCGCAGTGGCAGTTCACGCGCCAGCCGGTGACGCTGAACTCGGCCGAGATCACGCTCCGCGATCTCATCGGGGCGCGGGAACCGCGCCGCGTGAAAATCGAGGACATCCAGCGTGTGGTCTCGCGCCATTACAATGTGTCGAAGGCGGACCTGCTCTCGGCCCGGCGCACGCGCACGATCGTGCGCCCGCGCCAGATCGCGATGTACCTCGCCAAGGTGCTGACGCCGCGCTCGCTGCCCGAGATCGGCCGCCGCTTCGGAGGCCGCGATCACACCACGGTGCTCCACGCCGTGCGCAAGATCGAGGGCATGATCGAGGGCGACCGCGCGCTCGCCGACGAGATCGAGCTGCTGAAGCGGATGATCGACGAGTAATTCGCCGGTCCCGCCTGCAACGACGACGCTTGCAAGAACGACCGGGGCGGGCCAATTTGCCTGCCCCGTTTCCCTGTTGCCAGTTCCGGTCGTGACAACGGCCGCCGTCGAGTAAGGGTCCCTGAGATGCGCGTAACCGTCGAGCGCTCGCACCTGCTTCGTTCGCTGTCCCACGTCCACCGCGTGGTCGAGCGGCGCAACACGATTCCGATCCTCTCCAACGTTCTCATCCGTGCCGACCGCAACCGGCTGACGCTGAAGGCGACCGACCTCGACCTCGAGGTGACCGAGACGGTCGCCGCCGACGTCGGCCAGCCGGGGGCCACCACCGTGCCGGCGCACATCCTGCACGACATCGTCCGCAAGCTGCCCGACGGCGCGGAGGTCTCGCTCGACACCGGCGACGGGCAGCAGCTCGCGCTGAAATCGGGCCGCTCGCGGTTCACGCTCCAGGTGCTGCCGGAGGCCGATTTTCCCGATCTTACGACCGGCGAGTTTCCGACGCGCTTCTCGCTGCCGGCAGCGGCGATGAAGAAGCTGATCGACCGCACGCAGTTCGCGATCTCGACCGAGGAGACGCGCTACTACCTGAACGGCATCTACCTGCATGCCGTGACCGTCGGCAAGAAGCCGATGCTGCGCGCCGTCGCCACCGCCGGCCACCGCCTCGCGCAGGCGCAGATCGAGGCGCCGGACGGCGCGGAGAAGATGACCGGCGTGATCGTGCCGCGGAAGGCCGTGGGCGAGATCCAGAAGCTGGTCGAAGGCAGCGAAGGCGCCATCGACGTCGAGATTTCCGACACCAAGATCCGTGTCGCCATCCCAGGCTCGGGCGGCACCGGCGAGGTGGTGCTGACCTCCAAGCTGATCGACGGCACCTTCCCCGATTACGTCCGCGTCATTCCGCAGGCCAACGACAAGGTACTGAAGGTCGAGCGCGCGGCGTTCTCCGAGGCGGTCGACCGCGTCTCGACGATCTCGTCGGAGCGCGGCCGCGCCGTGAAGCTCGGCCTCGGCGACGGGCGCATGACGCTGTCGGTCAACAATCCCGACTCGGGCAGCGCCACCGAGGAGCTCGGCGTCGACTACGCCGGCGACGAGATGGAAATCGGCTTCAACTCGCGCTACCTGCTCGACGTTGCCGGCCAGCTCGAGACCACCAGCGCCGAGTTCCGCTTCGCCGATCCCGGCTCGCCCACCCTCATCCTCGACCAGGGCGAGACCGACGCGCTCTACGTGCTGATGCCGATGCGGGTCTGAGCGCCGCGCACTGTCATTCTGGCCTCGGCCGATGGCCGGCCCGAGGGTACACTCCGGTGCGGCGTCCATCACGTCCGCTTCCCGCTCCCTCTCCACGAACGGTGCAACTCACCACCGTCACCCCGGCCCCCGGGTCCGGCCGATGGCCGGCCGAACGGTAAACTCCGGCCGGGGTCCAGATTGAGGACGCGAGGCCCATCCCGTTCCGTTCATCCCTGCGAAAGCAGGGATCCAAGCATCGGTGGGTATAGATCATAGGCGTCGCCAGATCGGGCACCAGATTTTTGGACCTCTGTTCGCCTTCATCGTCGGCTGGATTCCCGCTTTCGCGGGAATGAGCGGACAAATTGCTATGTCGCGAATGACACTGGATTCCGGTTGGAGTTTGTCCTCGGGTTGGCCAGCGGCCGGACCCGGAGGCCGGAATGACGAAGCTCGAAGCGCCGGCCCAATGCTCGACCGTCACCCCGGCGAAGGCCGGGGTCCAGGGTAAGCGTGGCGCTCGCGCGCCACGAGTCTGACGCTGGGTCCCGGATCACGCGATGCGGCGTTGCCGGCTTCCCGGTCGCGCCTTCGGCGCTCCTCGCCACTTGCCCGCA
>CAYOUO010000407.1:0-3676 GCA_964407155.1 uncultured Hyphomicrobiales bacterium
CGAAATCGGCTACAGCATCGCCGGCAGCCGCATCATCGACGAGATCAATGCCGATCTGACGGCGTACAGGCAGAACCTCGCCGTCCTCGGCGAGGTGAAGACGGGTGCAATGTGAACAGTGTTCGTTCGGTGGTTCTCGGCAGCGGCGGCTATCTGCCGGAAAAGGTTCTCACCAATGACGATCTTTCCCGCATGGTGGACACCTCCGACGACTGGATCCAGCAGCGGACCGGCATCCGGCAGCGCCACATCGCCGCGGAAGGGGAACTGACCTCGGATCTCGCCGTCGCCGCGTCCGAGCGGGCGTTGACGAACGCCGGCCTCCGCGCCGCCGACATCGATCTCATCGTCGTGGCCACCTCGACGCCCGACAACACATTCCCGGCCGCGGCCGTCACCGTCCAGGAAAAGCTCGGCATCACCCGCGGCGCGGCATACGACGTGCAGGCGGTGTGCTCCGGCTTCATCTATGGCCTCGCCACCGCCGACGCGATGGTGCGCGCCGGCCATGCCGAAACGGCGCTGGTGGTCGGCGCCGAAACCTTCTCCCGCATCCTCGACTGGAGCGACCGCTCCACCTGCGTCCTGTTCGGCGACGGCGCCGGCGCGATCGTCCTTCGCCGCCAGGTGGAGAAGGGCGTCAGCTCCGACCGTGGCGTCCTGACCTCGCACCTGCGTTCCGACGGCCGCTACAAGGACAAATTGTACGTCGACGGCGGCCCGTCCTCGACCGGCAGCGTCGGTCACCTGCGCATGGAAGGCCGCGAGGTCTACAAGCACGCCGTCTCCAAGATCAGCGACGTCATCGAGGATGCGTTCGCCGCGACCGGTTTCACCGCCGCCGACGTCGACTGGTTCGTTCCGCATCAGGCCAACGTGCGCATCATCGATTCCACCGCGAAGAAATTCGGCATCCCGGGCGAGCGGGTGGTGCGCACCGTGGACCGCCACGGCAATACCTCGGCTGCTTCGATACCGCTCGCGCTTGCCGAGGCGAGCGCCGACGGCCGCATCCGCAAGGGCGATCTGGTGCTGCTCGAGGCGATGGGCGGCGGCTTCACCTGGGGTTCCGCCATTCTGCGCTGGTGATGCAGTTCGGCCACTCCTGTGGCCTCTGCCACAGGCCACACCCCTCGGCTCGGTTGATTCTCTCCTGCGCAGGCAATAGGCTATCGCATTGGTTTGATTAGAATACTGATGCGCCGCGGGTGCCGCGACGGGACGAGGTCATGGCGGGCAAGACGATTACGCGCGCGGATTTGTGCGAGGCGGTGTACCAGGCCGTGGGTCTTTCGCGCACCGAGTCCGCCAATCTGGTCGAACTCGTCCTCGACGAGATATGCGGGTCCATCATCCGCGGCGAATCCGTAAAATTGTCGTCGTTCGGTTCGTTCGTCGTGCGCAGCAAGGGCCAGCGTGTGGGGCGCAATCCGAAGACCGGTGAAGAGGTGCCCATATCGCCGCGCCGGGTCATGGTCTTCAAGCCGAGCAACGTGCTCAAGCAGAGGATCAACGAGATGATGAACAACGGGCAGGGTGGTGACGGCAGCGCCATGAATGGCAGCGCCGTAGCCGAGAGCCTGTAGCCGACGGCAGCGGCAAAGCCGGGAAACACGGAAGGCCGTTCGGGTACTCGTTCTGGTGGAAACAGCGTGTCGAAGAGTCCGGAAGCGTTCAGGACGATCAGCGAAGTTGCGCAGGAACTGGCGCTGCCGCAGCACGTCCTGAGGTTCTGGGAGACGCGCTTCACGTCGATCAAGCCGATGAAGCGCGGCGGCGGCCGCCGCTACTACCGCCCCGATGACGTCGATCTCCTGCGCGGCATCCGCGCGCTGCTGTATGGCGAGGGCTACACCATCCGTGGTGTGCAGCGCATCCTGAAGGAGCAGGGGCCGCGCTCGATCATCGCCGCCGCGCGCGGCAACGGCGCGCCTCCACCGGCCATTGTGCCGCCGCGCCCCGCGTCGACCGATGGCGTGCGGGCCATGCCCGCGACGCGGTCCGCGCCGGCGGTGCGGCGTCCACCTGAGATCGACGAAGGACCGGATGAGGGCGACGCCGACCTTCGCGTCCAGCCGGCCTTCGCGCCCAAGGAATTCCGCCCGCAGGCTGTGGCGCAGCCGGTTGCCGCGCCCGGAGAAAAGGCTGCGGCCCCGTCGGCCGCCATCCGCCGCCTTGAAGCGACGCTCGCCCACCTGCTCGAGCTGAAACGCCGGCTCGATGCCGCCCGCGACTGAACCGGCACCTACCGGTTGCCGTCGCCCTAGCGGCGGCTGTCCTCGATCAAACGGCGGAGCGCGGCGTTGATGCGCTCCTGCCAGCCCGGTCCGTCCTCGCGAAAGAAATCGAGCACGTCCTGATCGAGGCGGAGCGTCACGCTTTCCTTGACGCCGGGCAGCGCCGGCGGCTTCGCCTGCGGCTCGGGCAGCTTCGGCGGCGCGGGTTTGAACAGCGCCTCGGCAGCCTTTCTTGGATCGCCCGGCCGGCGGGTTTCGGGAGGTTTCGTCATCCGCCGATAAGGAAGCGCGCGGCGCGCGGCGTCAAGACCGCACCCGCATCCTAATCCTCCGCGACGAGGGCAAATTCCGCCGGCGCGCTCGCCGAAGCGATCAGCCGGCCGTTTGGCAGGTCGTTGTCCTCCAGCTTGGCCTCGATTTCCGGCGGCGTCAGCCGGTAGTGCTGCCAGCGCGCGATCAGCCGCTCGCGCAGCGTTGTCTCGGGCACGACGAGCATCACGGTCGTGTCGAACAATGGCTTGAGACTTCGCCACGGCTCGCGATCGAGCAGCAGGTAGTTGCCCTCGACGACGATGTGCCGCACGCCGCGGCCGATCGCGCGCGCTGCCGCCCGCGCGATCTCGAGGTCGCGGTCGAACACCGGCACCATGATCTCGTCCTCGGCGTTGTCCTTCAGCCGCGCCAGCATGTGCCGCAGCCCCGCGACATCGAAGGTGTCGGGCGCTCCCTTTCGTGGGCGCAGGCCGCGCGGCACCAGGATCATGTCGTCGTAGTGGTAGCCATCCATCGGCAGCACGGCGGCGCTGCCGCCTTCGCGCGCGTTGAGGCGTTCCGCGAGCCGTTCCGCCGTGGACGACTTGCCGGCGCCCGGCGCGCCGGCAATCGCGGTGAGGCTGCGGCCGCGCTGGCCACGCCCGGCGATGATTGCGGCCAGTTCCGCGAAGGAGACTTCGGTCATCATCCGTGTGGCGTTCCCCCGGAATCCGGCATCCTAACGTTGTATTAGCCTTGCGCCGTGCAGGATAGGCGCATGAACGTCGCCCGCAGACCAACTGTCGCGTTCGGCCGCCGCGGCGAAACTTCGGCCGCCTCGCCGAGCCTTGTGCGTCCCGCGATGGCGGTTGCGCGGCCACAGGCGAACGCCGGCAGCGGTTCGAGCGTCATGGTCACCGTCGGGATTGCCGTGCTCACCTGCCTTCTGGTGGTCGTGGTCAGCATCGCGCTCCGCGTCTTCCCCGACATCGGACGCGCCCGGGCAGACTCCGCGGACGCCACCAGGCGCGTCATCGGGATTGTCAACCAGCCGGTGACTCACCTCAGCCGCTCCGGGCAGGTGGCGATATTCCGGCCGGGCTGGTTCCACCCCGGGGCGACGAAGCCGGACTTCAACACGGTCGACATACGGACCACGCAGGACTTGCTGTACAGCCGCTACAGCC
>CAYOUO010000408.1:0-4191 GCA_964407155.1 uncultured Hyphomicrobiales bacterium
GTCGCCCGGCGCGGTGGGTGCGCGCCGCCCCGCTAACCGGGAGCTGCGAAGCCTTCCGCTGCGGAGAGCAGCGAGCGGAGCTCCGCGCCGCCGGCCATCAGCTCCATCACCTCGCCGATGGTTTTCTCGCCCTTGTTGAACGACGACAGCATCTCGCCACGGCGCAGGATCAGGAACTCGTCGCCGACCGAGTATGCGTGATAGGCGTTGTGCGTGATGAAGAGCACCGCGACGCCGCGGGAGCGCACGGTGTCGATGAGGCGAAGGACGGTGGCCGACTCGCGGACGCCGAGCGCGGCGGTCGGCTCGTCGAGAACGAGGACGCGCGCTCCGAAGTGAAGCGCGCGGGCGATCGCCAGCGCCTGCCGCTCGCCGCCCGACAGTGTGCCGACGAGCTGATCGCCGCTGGTAACACGGCTGATGCCGAGCTCCTTCAGGCGTGAAAGCGCGATCTCGCTCGCCCTGGCGAGATCAATGCGCTTGAACAGACCGCGCCCGAGGGTCGGCTCCGCCGCCAGAACGAAGTTGCGCGCGACGCTCATCAGCGGCAGCGTCCCGATCTCCTGGTAGACGGTGGCGATGCCGCGTTCGCGCGCATCGCGCGGGCTGTCGAAGAACGTCGGCTTGCCGTCGACCAGCACCTCGCCGAGCGTTGGCCGCTCGACGCCGGTCAGGATCTTGATGATGGTCGACTTGCCGGCGCCGTTCTCGCCGAGCAGGCAGAATACCTTTCCGGGATGAAGCGCGAGCGACAGGTCGCGCACGGCGGTGACGCCGAAGAAGCGCTTGGTGACGTTGTGGAGCTCGACGATTGCGGCGGCGCTCATTCTATTCGCGCCCCATGGCGACAAGCCGCAGGCGATGGTTGGCAAGCACGGCGAGCAGCAGCAGAAGGCCGATGAACAGTTCGGTCAGGTCGGCGTTCCAGCCGAGGAAAAAGACACCCATCGATACGATGCCGTAGGTGAGCGCGCCGAAGACCGTGCCGACCGGCGAGCCATAGCCGCCGGTGAGCAGGATGCCGCCGATGACCGAGGCAGCGATGCCGGTGAAGACGTAGGCCGAGCCCAGCGTGATGTTGCCGTTCTGGAAAGTGAGGGTCTCGATCGTGCCGGCCAGCGCGGCAGCCAGCGAGACGCAGACGAAGAGGATGACCTTGACGCGCTCGAGCGGCACGCCGGCGAGCCTGGCCGCGACAGCGCTGCCGCCGGTGGCATAGACCCAGTTGCCAAAAGGCGTGCACTGCATGACGTAGGCGGCGAGCGCGGTGAGCAACAGCCAGTAGAGGATCGAGACGTGGAATTCATTCCACTTCGACGCGAACATCACCGCAGCGCTGCCGCTCGGCACCGCCGATATGCTGGTCGAGCCGGTGAGCGCGATGGAAATGCCGAGCATGCCGCCGGTGATCATCAGCATGGTCGCCAGCGTGACGATGAAAGACGGAAGGCGGGTGCGGGTGACGATGAGGCCGTTGGCGAGGCCGATCAGCGCGGCGACGATAAAGCCGATGGCGACGCCAATCCATGGCGACAGTGAATAGTAGCCGCCGAAGATGGCGACGATCATCGACGTCGCGCCAACCACCGAGCCGACGGAGAGATCGAACTCACCGGCGATCATGAGCAGGCCGATCGGGATCGCGATGATGCCGAGCTCGGAGGCGGTGTCGAGCCAGTCGGCGGTGCCGAGAACGGTGAGGAAGCCGTTCTGGCCCCCGAGCACGGCGAAAAAGATGAAGACGAGCAGGGCGGAAACGACGCCGCCGGCTTCGGGCCTGAGGATCAGGCGGCGGAAGAGCCCGCGCCGCTGCGCAGGGGCCGGGGCGGTCGCGGCCGGCTCGGCGCCCTTGGGCGTCGAACCGGCTTCGGTGCTTGCGGACATGGGCGACTTGCCGTCCATGAGGGAGTTCAGAACGGCAGCCTACTGCGATCCGATCACGTTCGGATAGGTGTTGAAGACGGTGAGGATCTTGGCGACGTTCTTCTTGTCCACAATGCCCGGACCGGTATTGACCGGGCCGACCGGCGCCAGACCGAACTTCGCGTAATGATAGGCGAACAGGACGCCGTAGTAGCCGTCGAGATAGGGCTGCTCGTTGACCAGGAAATCGATCTTGCCCTCCTGAATCTGCTGCAGCGCGACCTTGGAGATCTCCATCGTGCCGACATGCACCTTGCCGGTGAGTTGTGCAGCATCGACGGCGGCTGAAGCGGCGGTGCCGACGGCGGCGTTCTCCGTGAATACGGCGTCGACGTCCTTGTGGCTCTGCAGGTAGGCGCCGATGTCGCGCGACACCTTGGCCTGGTCGGTCGAGTCCGCCGTCGGCAGTTCGAGGTTGGCCGAGGTGATGCCAAGCGTCTTGCTTTCTTCGGCAAGGCCCTTGCAGATGGCCTGCAGGTAGGGATTGCCTGGCACGTTGATGACGCACAGGATGTTCTTGGCGCCGGCATCGTGCAACCGCTGAGCGGCGACCTTGCCGACTTCCGGTCCCTGCTGGCCGACGAAGCCGAAGGCACCGTCCGCCTGCCACTGGTCCTGGCCGGACTGGTTGACGTACACCGGAATGCCGGCGGCCACCGCCTGTTTGATATACGGATCGACGACGCTGGTTACGAAGTCGCCGACGACGATGGCGTCGGGCTTCTGCGCGATGGCGGCCTGCATGGTGCGCGCCGATGATGCCTCGATATCGGCTTCGTCGATCGGGATGTAGTTCAGCTTCACGCCAAGGACTTTCGCGGCGTCCTGCGCGCCTTGATAAAGCGGCGGGAAGAACGAGTCGTTCAACGGTCCGGAAACGAACGCGATCGAAATCTGCTTCTCATCGGCGTGGCCAGGCGTGATCATTGCCCCGCCGATGGAGAGAGCGACTGCCGCCGAGCCAACCCAGGACAGCATGGCGGTACCGGTCTTTTTAACCATCGATTCCTCCCAAAATGACGTAGGCGGCGCGCGCTTCGCGAGGAGCCCGCTCACTCCCTTGCCGCCCGCGACCAGTTCCACTAGTCATTCTCCCGTTGTCGGGCCAGCAGCGTTTTGGTAGGCGATTTCTCAGACAACGTCAACGCGCTTTAACATGATGTCAGAGTTTTGCTACACTATGGCTTGGCGTCGGCCACCTATTGCTCAGGGAATTCCGCAAGTATGGCTCTTTTGATCGAGCGAAAGGCCCTCGGGCGGGCGGACGGCATCATTGCCGCCGATTTGTCTGAGAAAATGGCCGCTGTTCAGAAGGAGCAGCGCTTCGCCGAGGAAGATGGCAGTTTCGATCTTGCCCACACACGCGGGTGGCTGGACGAATATTCGGCGCTGACCTCGCGCGGTTTCGAGGTTCAGAACCTGCCAACGGAAGATCGCGCTGTGAACGGCCCTGCCGGACCGATTCCGGTGCGGTTTTACAATCCGCATGAGGCCGGTCCGACGCTGATTTTCGTTCACGGCGGCGGCTGGGTGATCGGCTCGATCGCCACCCATGATCATATCGCGCGCTGGCTCGCGGCGCAGACCGGCTGCCGCGTCGTGCAACTCGACTACCGGCTTGCGCCGGAGCATCCTTATCCGGCGGGCATTGACGACGTGAGCATGGTTCTCGCTGCGCTCATGGCGGAGCCGCGCCGCGGGCCGATCCTGATCGGCGGCGATTCCGCCGGCGCCAACCTTGCCGTCATGTCGCTGCTCAGGCTGCCCCGGGAGCAGCGGCGCCAGATCGCCGGCTTCATTTCGATCTATGGCGCCTACGCGCCGGAGATGAACCTGTCGTCGCACCGCCTCTATGGCGACGGGCGTTTCGGCCTTTCGGAAGCGCAGATGCGCTGGTTCTGGAACCTTTATGCGCCGCAGCTCCCGCCGGAAAACCGCGCGCGCCACCTGAGCCCGCTTGCCGCCGACCTCACCGACTTTCCGCCGACACTCTGCATCGGCGCCGAATGTGACGTCCTGCTCGACGATACGCTGGCGTTTTACGGCGAACTCGCCAAGGCCTCGGTCGATGTCTCGCTCTCGCTGTGGGCAAGTCTGCCGCACGGCTGCATGCATTTCGTCGGCGTGGTCGACAGCGTCACCCAGGCGGCCGACTCGATCGTGCAGTTCATCGGGAAGCATCGCCACCATCCAGCCGAGGTGCCTCCGCGCCCTGATGCGCTGCCCGCGGCGCCGCTTTCAGCTGCGCTGGTGGCTGCCGCTGGCGGC
>CAYOUO010000409.1:0-6716 GCA_964407155.1 uncultured Hyphomicrobiales bacterium
CGACTGCACGATCGCCTCGCGCATCACCTCCGCCGCCGACATCGGGTTCGCCGCCACGGCGTTGTCGTCCATGAGCCGGGTGAGGAGCGCCTGGTCGAGCGAGCCCCAGTTGACGCCGATACGGACCGGCTTGTCGTAGCGGAGCGCGAGCTCGATCAGCGTCGCGAACTGGGTGTCGCGCTTGGCGCCGAAGCCGACGTTGCCGGGATTGATGCGGTACTTGTCGAGCGCTTCGGCGGCGGCGGGATAGTCGGTGAGCAGCGTGTGGCCGTTGTAGTGGAAGTCGCCGACCAGCGGCACGAACACGCCGCGCTTCGACAGACCGTCGCGGATGCGCGGCACGGCGGCGGCAGCCTCGGCACGATCCACCGTGATGCGCACGATCTCCGAGCCGGCACGAGCAAGTGCTGCGACCTGCTTCACGGTCGCATCGACATCGGCGGTGTCAGTGTTGGTCATCGACTGGACGGCGATGGGCGCGCCGCCGCCGACCACCACGCCGCCGACGTTGACCGGCACCGTGACGTGGCGGGCGCGGACGGCAGAGAGATAGGGGGCGGTCATCGTTCGCATCCAGATGCGTGCAGGGCACTCTTTTCCCCCTCGATGGGGAGAGAAGCGGAGCTTGCGGCTCGCGTCAGCGAGACGCTAGCGCAGATGAGAGGGAGGTAATGTGACGGCCTCGCCACTGGAAACGTCACGCCGCGCGGCAGCGGGCGCAGAGGCCGCGCACCTCGAGCACCGGGCGGCGCGGAGCGAAGCCGCGCTGCTTCACCTCGCGCGCGAGCAGCGTCCCCATCGCGTCGGACGGCGCCTCGGCCGCGGCGCCGCAGCTGTCGCAGATGAGGAAGAGCGTGGCGCCCGGCTCGCAGTCGTCGCCGCGATCGCAGGCGACGTAGGCGTTCATCGATTCGATGCGGTGGGCGAAGTTGTTCTCGGTGAGGAACTCGAGCGCGCGGTAGACGGAAACCGGCGCCAGACGCGGCTCGCCGTGGCCGGCCAGCCGCTCGATGACGTCATAGGCCGAAGCCGGAACATGGCTCTCGAGCAGGGCCTGGAGCACGTGGCGGCGCTGCTCGGTGAAGCGCAGCCCCTCGCGCCGGCAGATGGCCTCGGCATGGGCGAGCGCATCGGTCGCGCAGCGCGCATGGTCGTGCTCGCGATGCTCGATCACGGCCGGTCTGGCTGTCGAATGGGCTGTCATGTCGGACCGGTGGTCATGGACGTTGTTTTTATCACGCAGTGCGGCCAGCAGGCGGCTTTTCCATCAGGCGGGGCGCCTCGGGCGGAACCCGCAGCAGGCCGCCGGTTACCATATAGGCGTTTCGAAGGTGTGCGCGAGGTCCGCTCCGTCTGATTGTTGCGCTGCACAATACGCGCGCGGTCCGCTGGCGGCAACTTCTGGTGGGTTCGCGCTAAGTTTGTGACATCGCCGCGAAAACGCCGGAATCTGCGACAAATGTGCGCAGGGTCGGTCATTGCAGGAACAAAGAAGGCTGGTAGCTTCTTCTCGCATTTGCGAAGGGGGGCGTCGCGGGTTGCTCGACGGGGGCGGCGCCTGTCCACGCCGTCGGAACCGGGCGCCCGTGACGTGTCTGCCAGTGAATCCATGCCGTATTCGAGTCTGCCAAGCCGACGCTTCGTGCTTGTCGCCGGAGCCGCCGCGCTCGGCGCGAACGCGCTGACGTGGCCCGTCGCCGCCTTCGCTGCCGACCAGCCTCCGCTCACCGCCGACGGACCCTTCACGCGCTCGACCGTGACCGAGATGGCGCGCGCGCTGTCGAAGACGGCGTATGTGCCGCCGTCGCAGGACCTGCCGGCGGCGATCGCGAACCTGACGCCGGACCAGTATCACGGCATCCAGTTCCGGCCGGAGGCCGCGATATGGACGAAGGACCAGCTGCCCTTCGAGCTGCAGTTCTTCCACCGCGGGCTTTACTACAAGGACAAGGTGGAGCTTGCCGTCGTCGACCCCAGCGGCAATGCGCACCACATCGCCTACGCGCCCTCGATGTTCACGACGCCGGCGCCGCTGCCGAAGCCGCTCCCCGCCGACGACATCGGCTTTGCCGGCTTCCGCATCAACGGACCGATCAATCGCCCCGACGCCTATGACGAGATCGCGGTGTTCGAGGGCGCGAGCTATTTCCGCTCGCTCGGCAAGGGGCAGGTCTACGGCATCTCGGCGCGTGGGCTCGCGCTCAAGGTCGGCGCGCCGGACGGCGAGGAATTCCCCATCTTCCGCGCCTTCTGGGTGGAGACGCCGGAAAAGGGCTCCGACTCGATCACGGTCCATGCCCTGCTCGATTCGAAGAGCGTCACCGGCGCCTACCGTTTCACGATCCGGCCCGGCCTGCCGACCACCATGGACGTGGAGACGACCCTGTTCCCGCGGGTCGACCTGGTGTCGCCCGGCATCGCCGTCGGCACCTCGATGTTCTTCTTCGGCAGCAACGGGCACGCGGTCGACGACTGGCGGCCGCAGGTGCACGATTCCGACGGGCTGCTGATGCTGAACGGCCTCGGCGAGCGGCTGTGGCGGCAACTCGCCAACCCGGCGAACCTGCAGTTCTCCGGCTTCGTCGATTCCGGCCCGCGCGGCTTCGGCCTCATGCAGCGCGACCGCAACTTCGACGACTACCAGGACTTCGATTCCGACTACGAGAAGCGCCCCAGCCTGTGGATCGAGCCGGTCGGCGACTGGGGCCGCGGCTCGGTGGTGCTGGTCGAGATCCCGAGCGCGGCGGAGGGGAACGACAACATCGTCGCCTTCTGGCAACCGGCCGACCAGATCAAGGCGGGCAGCGAGTTCTCGTACGCCTACCGCATGTTCTGGGGGAACGGCCCTGCTCTTCCCGGCGTGATCGTGGCCGCCACCCGCCAGGGGCGGGCCGACCCGAAGAAGCCGGCGACCGTGCGCCATTTCGTCGTCGATTATACCGCGACCGGAGTCGCCGACGGCAGCGGCGGTCCTGCGGCGGACGCGCCAGCGCCGAAAGCCGCGCCGGCGGCCGCGGAACCGGCCTCGGCCGTCGCCCAGGCAGCGCCGGGAACCGCGGCGGACCAGTCCACCTCGCCCGACCCGTCCCACGACCCGAAACCGGCGGTAACGGCCAGCGCCGGCGTGGTGAGCAACATCTGGGTGGAACCAAACCCGGTCACCGGGGGTTGGCGTCTGTCATTCGACCTCGATGCGCAGAAGGCGCCGCTTGTCGAATTGCGCGCAGAACTTAAATTTATGGACAAGCGTCCCGTAGACACATGGTTGTACCGATGGACGGCCTAGGACCCACGACAATGACACCGGAAGTTGCCGGCGCCCTTGTGCCGCTTCCCGGCATGCCGCCGGAGACGCCGACGGCGATGCCAACCCAGCGGCTGGACGAATTCAACGCGGCGAGCCGGCGGAGGTTCCTGCGCGAGGGCTCGCGCTCGCGCATCTGGCGCCGGGTGGTGGTTTTCGGGCTGGCGGCGGCGCTCGCCGGCTTTGGCAGCGTCGAGATGGCCGAAACGCTTTCCGCCGGCGCGGTGACGACGCTGACGCTGGCGGTGCTGGCCCTGTTCACCCTCAACTTCGCCTGGATCGCGTTCGCCTGCGTCAACGCGCTGGTCGGTACCGTTATCACCATCGGCCGCACCTGGCGCCGGAAGACCGCGACGTCGCGTGTGCCCCTCGCCGGGCGCACGGCCATGCTCATGCCGATCTACAACGAGCAGCCCGAGCGCACGTTTGCCGCCATCGAAGCGATGGCGCGCGGCATCGCCCGCCTCGGCCACTCCGCCTCGTTCGACTGGTTCATCCTCAGTGACACCACCGATGCGACGGTCGCGCTGACCGAGGAATCGGCCTACCTCAGCCTCCGCCGCCGCCTGACGCCGCCGACCAACGTCTATTACCGCCGCCGTCGCCGCAACACGCACCGCAAGGCCGGCAACATCGCCGACTTCTGCCGGCGCTGGGGCGGGGCCTACGACTACATGCTGGTGCTCGACGCCGACAGCCTGATCGAGCCGGACACCATCGTCGAGCTCGCGCGCCGCATGGACGCCGACCCCGACGCCGGCATCATCCAGACCGTGCCGCGGCTGATCAACGCGCGTACGGTGCTCGGCCGGCTGCAGCAGTTCGCCAACCGCGTCTACGGGCCGGTGCTCGCCGCCGGCCTCGCGTGGTGGTGCCAGGCCGAGGGCAACTACTGGGGCCACAACGCCATCATCCGCCGGCGCGCCTTCACCGAGACGGCCGGGCTGCCGCTGCTGTCCGGCCCGCCGCCCTTCGGCGGCCACATCCTCAGTCACGATTTCGTCGAGGCGGCGCTCATCCGCCGCGCCGGCTGGACCGTGCGCATCGCCGACGACCTCGGCGGCTCCTACGAGGAAGGGCCGACCTCGCTGATCGACCTCGCCACGCGCGACCGCCGCTGGTGCCAGGGCAACCTGCAGCACGCACGCATCATCACCGCGCGCGGCCTGAACTGGGTGAGCCGCTTCCATCTCTTCAACGGCATTGCCTCGTACGTGACCTCGCTGCTCTGGTTCCTGATGATCATGGCGGGACTGGCGCTGTCGCTGCAGGTGCAGTTCATCCGGCCGGAATATTTCGTCGATGCCGGGCAGGGCCAGGCGCTGCCGGTTCTGCCGGCGGTCGACCCCTACCGCGCGCTCGCCGTGCTGGCGCTGACCGGCGCCGTGCTGTTCGGGCCGAAGGTGATGGGCGTGATCACAATCCTGCTCGACCGCGAGGCACGCACCGGCGCCGGCGGCTTCGTGCCGACGCTGGCGAGCGCCCTGTTTGAGACCTTGCTCTCGGCGCTGATCGCGCCGGTGGCGATGCTCATCCAGTCGCGCATGATCGTCTCGATCCTCGCCGGCCACGACGCCGGCTGGAAGCCGCAGCGGCGCGACGACGGCGTGGTGCCGTTCGGCGACCTCCTCCGTTTCCACGGCTGACATATCGCCGCCGGGCTCGTCATCGGCGCCCTCGCCTACGCCGTCTCGACGGCCGCACTGGCCTGGCTGCTGCCGGCCGTGGCCGGGATGGTGCTGGCCCTCCCCGTTTCCGCGCTGACCGCCTCGGCGGCGGTCGGGCTCGAGGTCCGCCGCGCCGGGCTGCTCGGCACGCCGCAAGAGGCCGTCCGGCCCTCGATCGGCCGCACCGCGCGGGCGGTGCGCCGCCTGCACCGCATGGCCGTGGCGGCGACGCCGGATTTCCCCGGCGTCAGCCGCGCCATCAGCCGGCGGCGCGCCCATCTCGCACTGGTCGACCGTATCGGCGAGCGCCGCCGCGGCGACGTCGACCCGGTGGAAGCGACCGCGATGGCCAAGATCAACCAGGCGCGCACGCTCGACGAAGCGGTGTCGTACCTCGGGCCGGAGGAGCGCGCGATCACGCTGGCCTCGCCCGACTTGGTCGAGCGGCTGGGCGCCCTCTCCGCTGCCTGAGCCTGTAGCGCATACGCCGTCTGCGACTCCGGTGCGGTTGGACTGACCGGCAATCCGGACGCTATCCTGTCCGCAACCGGACGGGATTTCTCGCCGCACCGGAAGGGAGTTTCTGCGCATGCTGAAGGGCAAGACCGCGCTCGTCACCGGCTCGACGTCGGGCATCGGGCTGGCGCTCGCCAGCGCCTTCGCCGGCCAAGGCTGCAACATCGTCCTCAACGGCTTCGGCGATGCGTCCGCGATCGAGATGCTGCGCGCCGGCCTCGCCAAAGATAACGGCGTGACGGTGACGTACTCGCCCGCCGATATGTCGAAGGGCGACGAGATCGCGGCGATGGTGGCGGACGCGGAGAAGGAATTCGGCGCGGTCGACATCCTCTGCAACAACGCCGGCATCCAGCACGTTGCGCCCATCGACGAGTTCCCGGTCGACAAGTGGGCGGCGATCATCGCGATCAACCTCGTCTCCTCGTTCCACACCATCCGCGCCGCGCTGCCGGCCATGAAGAAGAAGGGCTGGGGCCGCATCATCCAGACCGCCTCGGCGCACGCGCTGGTCGCCTCGCCGTACAAGTCGGCCTACGTCGCGGCGAAGCACGGCATTGCCGGGCTGACCAAGACCGTGGCGCTGGAAGTCGCGACGCAGGGCATCACCGTCAACGCCATCTGCCCGGGCTACGTGTGGACGCCGCTGGTCGAGAGGCAGATCCCCGACACGGCAAGAGCGCGCAACCTGACCGAGGAGCAGGTGAAGCGCGACGTGATCCTCGCCGCGCAACCAACCAAGCAGTTCGTCACCGTCGAGGAGATTGCGGCGCTGGCGCTTTTCCTCGCCTCCGACGCCGCCAGATCGATCACCGGCGCCATGCTGCCGATGGACGGCGGCTGGACCGCCGCCTGATCTCACGAGCCCGAGTACCGCACTCCGTCGAACTTCAGATCGCCGCGCGCCGCCAGAATATCGACGGCGCCGGAGAGCCGCGCCTTGAGGTCGGCGCCGGCGCGGTCGAAGCCGAGCGAGCGGGCGGCGGCGATCACCAGTTCGCTCCTGGCGAAGGCGCCGTTGTCGCGGACCAGCACGGCGATGGCCGCGGCGATCTCCGCATCGGGCAGCATCTCGGCCCGCCGGAGCGAGGCGGCCGCGCCGGCACGGGTGCGGACACGCACGTTGCGCCCGGCGACGTCCCAGAAGCCATCCTTTTCGGCGAGGCCACCGCCGGCCGATTGCAGCGCACGGAAGACCGCGGCCGCGATGCGCTGGCCGCTGCGATCCT
>CAYOUO010000410.1:0-2808 GCA_964407155.1 uncultured Hyphomicrobiales bacterium
GCTGGTCGACAACCTTGTCGGGCATGAACTTGGCGCTGCGATGACGCGTCTGGCTGATGTAGTAGAACACCTCGTTGCCGAAGGTGCCGGTGGTCGAGGGCGAACCCAGCGCGATGAGCACCTGGTCGCGGCTCGACCCCACGGGGATCTGCTGAAGCGCATCCGGCGAAACCACGTAGCCGTGCTGGGTGGTCTCGCTGATATCGCTGAACATTCCCGGCTTCGGGTTCTGGCTATGCACGCAGCCGGCGAGCGCCAGGAGCGCGGTCGCGGCGCCGGCGAGTGCGAGGCTGCGCGGTGCGATGGTCCCCGCGCCGGATTTCGGCTCTTGGCGCACGAATTTCATACGAATATTTCCCCTCACGCCGATTCGAGCTGGCAGCCCGCGCTATTGGCTTTTCACCTACCGTGGGCTAGGCCAGCTTGCAATGTCCCCCGTCCGGCAACCTTTCGTGTGACCACAACCGCCATGTTCGATCGCCTGCTGCGTCGCGGCCGTCCCGAGGCCGACATAGCGGCGCGCCTTTACGGCGCCATCGTGGCGCAGGCGCGCCAGCCGGCGTTTTATGAGCACCTCGGCGTTGCCGACACCGTCACCGGCCGCTTCGAGATGGTGGTGCTGCATCTCAGCCTGATGATCGACCGCCTCCAGCCGGACGACGGCGGCCTCGCGCAGACCGTCTTCGACCTCTACTGCGTCGATATGGACCGTTCGCTGCGCGAGCTCGGCATTGGCGATCTCGGCGTGCCGCATCGCATGAAGAAGATGACCGAGGCGTTCTACGGCCGCTCGCGCGCGTATCGCGAGGCGATCGCGAAGGCCGACCGCGCCGCGCTGGTCGCCGCGGTGGAGCGCAATGTCTTCAGCGGGGACAACCCGAACGCCGCCGCGCTCGCCGACTATATGCTCGCTTCGGCTACGAGGCTTGCGGCGACCGCGACCGACGCCCTCGTGGACGCCGGCTTCGCGGAGCCGGCGATGTTCCCGGCGAGCGGCGGGCAACCGGCGTCCGGTTCATGAGCGATGCGGCCATCCTTTCGCGCAACGTCAGCGCGCAGGAACTGCCCTCCGCGCCGGTGGAGATCGTCGCCGATGCCGCGGCGCGCGAGGCGCTTGCCGCCGCCAACGATCTGGTGTCGGTCGACAGTCTGAAAGGCTCGGTCGAGCTTTCCCGGGCGCCGGGCGGCGCGCTGGTGGCTTCCGGCCATGTCGTGGCCGACATCGTCCAGACCTGCGTCATCAGCCTGGAGCCGGTGCCGGCGCATATCGACGAGCATTTCACCGTCCGCTACGTCTCCGGCGCGGGTGCCCTGCATAACGCCACCGGGGAGATCGTCCTCGATCCGGCCGCGCCCGATCCGCCGGAAGTGCTGGCCGGGCCCAATATCGACGTTGGCGCGCTCGTGGAGGAGCACTTCGTGCTGGCCATCGATCCTTACCCCCGCGCGCCCGGCGCGAGGCTGCCGGAGGAGGGGCGCGACGCGGCGGCGGACGAGGATTCGCCATTTGCCGCATTGGCTTCCCTGACCCGTCGTTCCGGGGACCTCGACCCCAAATAGCACAGGAAACCGCGAGAATTGCGTTGTCTGCGGGCGCGTAGTCTGTAGTGTCGGCTGGCTCTGCCGGCCGTCGGCGGCGGGCGGACGGGTGGTCGCGGGGCGGCGGCGAAAAAACCCGAAAACAGGGACGGGAATGGCGGCAACGGTTACGGCTTCGCTTGATGTCATGGGGGGCGACAAGGGCCCGGCGGTGGTGATCCCAGGCGCCGAGCTTGCGCTGAAGCGCTTTCCCGGCCTCAGGTTCCGGCTCTATGGCGACGAGGCAGTCGTGCGCCCGCTGCTCGACCGTTCGCCGGCGCTGAAGGCGGCCTCCGCATTCGAGCACTGCGAGATTTCCGTGCGCATGGACGACAAGCCGAGCCAGGCGCTCCGCCGTGGCCGCTGGCGCTCCAGCATGTGGCGCTCCATCGAGGCGGTGAAATCCTCCGACGCCGCGTTCGCCGTCTCCGCCGGCAACACCGGCGCGCTGATGGCGATGGCGAAGTTCTGCCTGCGCTCGCCGGCCAACATCGACCGCCCCGCCATCGCGGCGATCTGGCCGACGCTGAAGGGCGAGACGGTGGTGCTCGACTGCGGCGCCTCGATCGGCGCCGATGCGACCGCGCTGTTCGAGTTCGCGGTGATGGGCGCCGCCATGGCGCGTGCCATGCTCGGCAAGAAAAGGCCGACGGTGGGCCTGCTCAACATCGGCGTCGAGGAGGTGAAGGGCCTCGACGAGATCAAGAATGCCGGCCAGATGCTGCGCGACGCCGCGCTGCCCGACCTCGAATACGTCGGCTTCGTCGAGGCCGACGACATCGGCAAGGGCAAGGCCGACGTCGTGGTCACCGAAGGGTTCAGCGGCAACATCGCGCTCAAGGCCGCCGAAGGCACGGCGCGCCAGGTCGCGAGTTCCATCCGCGACGCGCTCAGCCGATCGTGGCTCGCCCGCGTCGGTTTTTTCATCGCCAGCGGGGCGTTGGCGCGGCTGCGCGGGGCCATGGACACGCGCCGGTCGAACGGCGGCGTCTTTCTCGGCCTCAACGGCATCGTCATCAAGAGCCACGGCGGCACCGACGCGGAGGGGTTCGCCGCGGCCATCGAAATCGGCTACAGCATCGCCGGCAGCCGCATCCTCGACGAGATCAACGCCGACCTGACGGCTTACAGGCAGAACCTCGCCGCTGCCGGCGAGGTCAAGACGGGTGCAATGTGAACAGTGTTCGCTCGGTGGTTCTCGGCAGCGGCGGCTACCTGCCCGAAAAGATT
>CAYOUO010000411.1:0-6147 GCA_964407155.1 uncultured Hyphomicrobiales bacterium
TTCTTCGAGAAGGATCGCGCGCTGGTGCGCCGCTTCCAGAAGATCGACGTCAACGAGCCGACCATCCCTGACGCCATCGAAATCCTGAAGGGGCTGAAGCCCTACTTCGAGGATTTCCACCATGTCCGCTTCACCTCCGACGCCATCAAGTCGGCGGTTGAGCTGTCGGCGCGCTACATCAGCGACCGCAAGCTGCCGGACAAGGCGATCGACGTCATCGACGAGACGGGCGCCTCGCAGATGCTCCTTCCCGAGCCGAAGCGTCGCAAGACCATCGGCGTGAAGGAGATCGAGGAGACCATCGCCACGATGGCCCGCATTCCGCCGAAGTCGGTGTCGAAGGACGATGCCGAGGTGCTGCGGCATCTCGACGAGACGCTGAAGCGGGTGGTCTACGGCCAGGACGCCGCGATCGAGAAGGTCGCTTCCGCGATCAAGCTCGCGCGCGCCGGCCTGCGCGAACCGGAGAAGCCGATCGGCTCCTACCTGTTCGCCGGTCCGACCGGTGTCGGCAAGACGGAGGTGGCGCGCGCGCTGGCGTCGGCGCTCGGCGTCGAACTCATCCGCTTCGACATGTCGGAGTACATGGAGCGCCACACCGTCTCGCGGCTGATCGGCGCGCCGCCCGGCTACGTCGGCTTCGACCAGGGCGGACTGCTCACCGACGGCGTCGACCAGCATCCGCACTGCGTGCTGCTGCTCGACGAGATCGAGAAGGCGCATCCGGATCTGTTCAACATCCTGCTGCAGGTGATGGACCACGGCAAACTGACCGACCACAACGGCAAGTCGGTCGATTTCCGCAACGTCATCCTCATCATGACCACGAACGCCGGTGCCGCCGATCTCGCCAGGCCGGCCATCGGCTTTGGCAAGTCGAAGCGGGAAGGGGACGATCAGGAGGCGATCAACCGCCTGTTCGCGCCCGAGTTCCGCAACCGGCTCGACGCGGTCGTGTCGTTTGCCGGTCTGCCGCCGGAGATCGTCAATCACGTCGTGCAGAAGTTCGTGCTGCAGCTCGAGGCGCAACTCGCCGACCGCGGCGTCACGTTCGATCTGGCGCCGGAGGCGATCAAGTGGCTGGCCGAGAAGGGCTATGACGAGCGCATGGGCGCGCGGCCGCTGGCGCGCGTGATCCAGGAGCACATCAAGCAGCCGCTGGCCGAGGAAGTGTTGTTCGGCAAGCTCAAGAAGGGTGGCACGGTCAAGGTGACCGTCAAGGAAGACGGTTCCGACCTCCATCTCGAGGCGATCGAGGACGGTCCGGTCAAGCCGAAGCCCGAGCCGGTGCCGCCAGAGGCGCGCAAGAAGCGCGCGCCGCGCAAGCCGCGCGTGCTCGTCGCCAAGACGGCGCCCGACAAGCCGAAGGGCGACAGCGGCAAGCGCGGCGGCCTGGTGCCGAAGGTGCCGCTGAAGACGAACTAGGCGGACGTCCAAGAAGCGAAAAAGCGGCCCGTCATGGCCGCTTTTTTTGTTGGATGGTCTCGCGAGCATCATATGAGCCACGGTATCATTCGACCGGCAGGCCCGCCTCCAGCCACGCCCTGATACCGCCGGCCATGACGTAGGCCTCCGCGTCGCCTGCCTTGGCGGCAAGCCGGTTCGCATACGCGGCGGTCCGTCCTCCCACGGCGCAGAAAAAGATCACCGGTTGTCCGGGCGTCGCGACGAGTTCCGTCTCGTCGAGCGTGCTCAGCGACAACAGCTCGGAACCGGGAATGTGAATCTGCTCGTACTCGCTGGCCTCGCGGATGTCGACGAGCAGCGCGCCGTCTTGCTGCATGCGGGCGGCGGTCTCGGGATCGATCGGCGTCAATGCCATCGCAAACTCCTGCGTCGCATGAGAGCGCTCACTCCAGCGCCTCGCGGATTTTCGCGGCGTGAGCGGCGAGCACCTCGGGCTTCTCCATTGCGCCGGTGTGCGGCTTCAGCGGCACGCCCTCGAAGCGCGGGATAAGATGGACGTGGAGGTGGAACACGGTCTGGCCGGACGCCGGCTCGTTGAACTGCATCATGGTCACCCCGTCCGCCGCGAACGCCGTCTTCACCGCGCGGGCCAGCTTTTGCGCAGCGATCATGAGCGGACCGAGCGTCGCCGGATCGGCGTCGAGGAGATTGCGCGACGGCGCCTTCGGCACCACCAGCGTATGACCCGGACCCTGCGGCATTACATCCATGAAGGCGACCACTGCGTCATCCTCGTAGACCCGCGTTGACGGAATTTCGCCGCGCAGGATCTTCGCGAAGATGTTCTGGTTGTCATAGGCGCTCATTCTGACGTGTCCCCCGATTGTGTCCTGAACGGCAGGTATTCGGCGAGCGTCTCGCCGTCAGCCGCCACCTGCGTCCGCTCGCTTCTGAGATAGTCCGCTACTGCGCGCCGGAATGAAGGGTCGGCGATGAAATGCGCGGAATGGGTCGTCGTCGGCCGATAACCGCGGGCGACCTTGTGCTCGCCCTGCGCGCCGGCCTCGACAACCTTCAGGCCGTGCGCGCTCCCCCAGTCGATGGCCTGGTAGTAGCACAGCTCGAAATGCAGGAACGGGTGCTCCTCGATGGCACCCCAGTAACGACCGTAGAGCGCGTCCGAGCCGATGAAGTTGAGCGCGCCGGCGATCGGCCGTCCGCCGTGCGTGGCAAGAATGAGCAGGATGCGGTCGGCCATCCGCTCGCCGATCAGCGAGAAGAAACGCCGGTTGAGATAGGGCCGGCCCCATTTGCGCGAGCCGGTGTCCATGTAGAACGCGAAGAAGGCATCCCACGCCGCTTCGTCGAGATCGCTGCCGGTGAGCAGCTTGACGTCGAGCCCGGTGAGGGCATCGCGGCGCTCGCGCTTGATGGTCTTGCGCTTGCGCGAGGCGAGGGCGTCGAGAAAATCATCGAAGTCGCGGTAGCCGTCGTTGATGAAGTGGTACTGTTGATCGGTACGCTGGAGGTACCCGGCAGCGCCCAGCACCTCCCAGTCGTCCTCGGTCGCAAACGTCACGTGCAGGGAGGAAGCGCGCATCTGCCGCGTCAGCTGTTCGCCGGCGGCGGCAAGCAGCGGCTTCAGCGCGGCCTCGTCGGCGTTCGCCCGCACCAGGAGCCGGCGCCCGGTGACGGGCGTAAACGGCACCGCCGCCTGCAGCTTCGGATAGTACCGTCTGCCCGCCCGCTCGTAGGCATCGGCCCAGCCGTGGTCGAAGACGTATTCGCCCATCGAATGGGATTTCAGATAGCAGGGCATGATTGCGACCGGCTGCCCGGCGGGGTCGTCGAGCACGAGATGCTGCGCCAGCCACCCGGTCTTGCGCGTCGCCGCGCCGGATTCCTCGAGCGACCACAGGAAGTCGTGCGACAGGAACGGATTCCAGGAAAGGCCGGGTGGGTTAGCCACCGCATCCCAGTCCGTCCGGTCAATGCTTTTCAGGGAATCCACAACGCGGAAGGTGGCGTCGGCCATGAAATGAGACGGTATCGTTTCCGTTTGAACCAGCCCCTCGGCACCCTCAGCAACCTTACGTCAACTTTCCTGCTGTCCCTAGCCCGGACCGGGGGTCGAAGCCCTCGAAGATGATCTGATCCGCCCATGTCCGCGCGATATCGCGCTGCCCGGGCGTCCTGACCGTCCACGCGAGCAGGGGCAACCGGAAGAAATGCCTCAGCGTCAGCGGCGCCGATGCGGGCAGGGCGTTCACGTCGTAGGCGAGAAAGTCCGGCAGCACGAGCGGCGCTGCCAGCATATGGCGCGCGGAGAGGCGGGTTGCCAGTGGCAGCTTCGGCCAGTCGGCAGCCGCGAAGCGTCCGGCGAGCATGCCGCGCGGCAACGTCGGCGCGAGCTGCCGCATCGCGATCAGAGCGGCAGGATCGAACGACATCACGGCAACCGGCCCCGCGTAGCCGGCGAGGATCGCCGCCGCTGCCGCTTCCAGCCGCCGGTCGCCGTCGAAGCGGCTCTTCAATTCGATGATGAGCGGCACGCGCCCGTCGACGAGATCGAGCAGCTCTTCCAGCGTCGGAATATGGGCGTCGCTGCCCTTCAGGCGAGCCTTGCGCAGCGCGGCAAGCGGCTGCCGGATCACCGGGCCGGCGAGGTCAGTCAGCCGATCGAGCGTGTCGTCGTGAAAGACGACGGCTTCGGCGTCCGCGGTCAACTGCAGGTCGCACTCGATGGCGAAGCCGCGCGTCATCGCCGCTTCCGCGGCTGCCAGCGTATTTTCGAGGCGCCCGGCGGCTGCGTCATGACAGCCACGGTGCGCGATCGGCTGCGCCGTGAGCCAGACGGGCGCGGCCATCACCCCGCTCAGGCGATCTCGACGATCGCCTCGACCTCGACCGTGGCGTTGAGGGGAAGGGACGCCATGCTCACCGCCGACCGCGCGTGCTTGCCGCGCTCACCGAGCACGTCCGTGAGCAGGTCGGAGCAGCCGTTGACCACCTTGTGCGGCTCGGTGAACTCCAGGGTCGAGTTGACGAAACCGGTGAGCTTTACCACCCGCGCCACCTTGTCGAGGCTGCCGAGCGCGGCCTTCATATTGGCGAGCAGGTTGATGGCGCACACCCGTGCGGCTTTCTGTCCCGTCTCGACATCGACGTCGAGACCGAGCTTGCCGATGAACTTCGCATTGGGAGCGATCGAAACCTGCCCGGAAATGAACAGCAGCGAGCCGGCCCTCACTGTCGGAACATAGTTGGCCGCGGGCGCGGGGATCGGCGGCAATTCGATCCCCAGCGACTTCAACCTGGCTTCTGCGGCATCGGCCATTGCGCTTGCTCCTGCTTGGTCCGACAGTAAGGTTGCGTGTTTGGCGGAAAAGGCGTTCCGCTGCAAGAGGCACCGTCTTGTCGCTCATCCGCGTGTTTTTGTTCCAGAGTCTGGCTCTGCCGCTCCTGCTGCTGGCGGCCGCGCCTGCGATGGCGGACACCGTTCCGCTCGTGCCCTACCGCGCGATCGAGGATCTGACGCTCGACCCGGCGGCGACCACCCAGGACATCGCTTCGGTCAGCGGGCGGCTGGTGACCGAGTTCACGGGTTCGGCCTGCACCGGCTACACGACCACCACGCGCATGGTGATCCAGATCGTCGACGAGAACGGCGGCCGCAAGGTGAGCGATGCGCGCACCTTCAACTTCGAGACGATGGCGGGGCATCTCGACTTCGACAACCAGAGCTTCACCGACGGCAAGCCCGACCAGGCATCGCAGGGAACCGCCGAGCGTTCCGGCGACGCCATCACGGTCAGGCTCGTCAAGCCGGAGAAGAAGACCGTGACCTTCGACCCGGCGCTTGTCTTTCCGACCGAGCAGGTCGTGCGCCTCGTCGCCGCGGCGCGCGATGGCAAGCATTTCCTGTCGTTCACCGCCTATGACGGCCTCGACGATGGCGAAAGCCCGGCGCCGACCAGCATCACCATCGGCAAGGGATCGACCGATCCGAGCGACGTCGGCGACGAAACCGCCGTGGCCGAGGCGGGCATTGCCGGCGTGCGACACTGGCCGGTGACGGTCAGCTTCTTCGACAAGGACGCCACCACCGACCAGCAGCCCGACTTCTCCCTGTCGGGCATCATGTACGAGAACGGCATCATGCGCGAACAGCGCCTCGATTTCGGCACCTTCGCGCTGATCGGCAAGGTCGTCGGCCTGACGATGCTGCCCGCCAAACCCTGTCCCTAGCGGCGCCATCTATCCGGCCCGCTCGTCCCACGTGAGGCCGAGTTCGACCGCATCGTTGCCGAAGCGGTCGCGGATGCGATCGACGGCGGCTTCGGCGGCCGCCCGCTTTCTCGCTGACGGGTCGATCAGATCGCCGGGATCGGCAAGCTTCGGATCGGCGAATTCGGAGATGCCGACGCCGATGAGGCGATAGCGCGTTCCGTCGGTCTCGGGCTGAAGCAGGTCCGCGGCGACGGCAAAGATGCGGTCGGCGAGCTGCGTCGGATCGGCAAGCTGGCGGCTGCGCGTGCGAATTTTGAAATCGGCCGTCTTCAGCTTGAGCGTCACCGTCACGCCCGCCATGTCGGCGCGCTTCAGCCGCCGCGACACCTTCTCGGCAAGGCCGCGCAGCACCGCCTTCAATTCGTGTGCGTCGGCGAGGTCCTCGCCGAACGTCGTCTCGGCCGAGACGCTTTTCGCCTCGCCCCGCGGCGCGACGGTGCGGCTGTCGCG
>CAYOUO010000412.1:0-4153 GCA_964407155.1 uncultured Hyphomicrobiales bacterium
CAGACGCCGCCGGGTCACTTGCCGAGCCTCCGCAGCACGGCGCGCTCGATCATGCCGACCAGCGCGTAGAGGATCGCGGACGCGGCGGTGAGGCCGACCGCCGCCGACCACAGCGCGCCGTAGTCGAGGGAATGCTGCGCCTCGATCATGTAGTCGCCGACGCCGCCGCCGCTGATCAGCCACTCCGCCACGATGACGCCGATCAGCGCCGCGGGCACCGCGATGCGCGCCGAAGCGAGCATGGCCGGCAGCGCAGAAGGAATGCGCACCTTGCGGAAGGTAGCGAGGTCCGAGCCCCCATAGGCGGCAAACAGGTCCATCATCTCGCGGGGTGCCGAATTCAGGCCGAGCAGGACGTTCACGTAGACGGGGAAAAACACGACGATCGCGGCGACCGCAGTGACGGCCAGCAGTCCGTGGCCAAAGACGAGCGTGATGATCGGGGTGAGCGCGACGAGCGGCACGGACTGGAGGACCATCGCCACGGGCAGGACAGCGCGCTCCACCGTGCGGGACAATGCCGTGGCGGCCGCCGTCACGCTTCCGAACGCCAGCCCCGCGACGTATCCGATGCCGGCATCGCGCAGCGTGTTGCCGAGCGCCTTCGCCAGCGCGGCGCGGTGCGCGGACGCGTGCGCCTGGGTAAAGACATAATGGAACACGTCGGCCGGCGTCTTCGCCGATAGCGGATCGAGGCGCAGGAGAAGGATCAATCCCCACCACAGGGCGACGATAAAAACGACCACGCCGAGGGTGGAAGCGATGCCCCCGGCGGCAGCGGCCGCGGTCCGGTCACGGCGCGTGGTCAGCGCAAGATCGCTCATCGCCGCGTCTGCGCCGCCGGCGCCCACGGCGCCAGCCGCCGGCCGATGATGCCGACCGCCCAGTACGCAACGCCGGCGATCGTGGCGGTCACCACGCCGATGCCCAGCGTGCGAACGCTGTCTAGGTTCTGCTCGGACACGACGAGCGCGACGCCGAGCCCGCGATCGGCGCCGAGGAATTCCGCGATGATGGCGCCGAGCAGCGCGGACGGCGCGGCGAAGCGCAGCGCCGCGAACAGGAACGGCAATGCCGCCCAGAAGCGAACCTTGGCCAGCTCCGCGTACCGGCCGCCGCCGTGGGCGGCGATGAGGTCGAGGCTGGTCCGGTCGGCTTGCCTCAGTCCGGCGTGGGTGCCCACCAGCGTCGTGAAGAACACCGCGAGCGAGGTGAGGATGACGCGGGCGCCATCACCCGGGAACAACACGACGAGAATGGGCGCGATCGACAGGATCGGAACGGCGTAGGCGACGACCGCGAGCTGCATGATCGGCCCCTCCAGGCGGGGCACGAGTATGGTGAGGAAAGCCAGCGCGACCGCAATCGCGTTGCCGAAAACGAAGCCGCGCGCCGCCACGCTCAGCGTTGCCGCGATATTGCGTGGGTAGAGGCGCCAGTCGCGAACGATGCCGGCCACGATCTCCAATGGGCCGGGCAGCAGGTTGGCATGCGCGAGCAGCGTGCGGGCGACGATCTCCCACGCGGCAAGAAGCAGCGCGATGGTGACGATCGAAGTCAGCGACCGGCGCCGCGCGTCAGACATCGGCGTCGGCCGCCTCCGCGAACAACAGCTCGTTCAGCCGGTCCACGTAGCCGTGGAACTCGGGGGAGCGCAGCAGCGCCGCCGTGCGTGGCCGGGGCAAGGCGATGTGCACCACCTCGCGGATTCTGCCCGGGCGGCTCGTCATCACCACCACGTCGTCCGAAAGAAAGATCGCCTCGGCGATCGAGTGGGTGACGAGCAGGGTCGTGGTGGCGCGCTCGGACCAGATGCGCTGGAGCGCGATATTCATGCGCTGGCGCGTCATGTCGTCGAGAGCACCGAACGGCTCGTCGAGCAGCAGCACCCGCGGCTCGAGGATCAGCGCCCGGGCGATCGCGGCGCGCTGTCGCATGCCCCCGGAGAGCTGCGCGGGCCGCGCCTGCTCGAATCCGGAGAGGCCGACGAGCGCCACCAACTGGCGGATCGCCGCCTCGTCCGCGGCGGTATGGCTGAGCTCCAGCGGCAGGCGGATGTTCGAGACGACCGAGCGCCACGGCAGAAGCGCGGCATCCTGAAAAGCGATGCCCAGTCTGTGCTGGCGGCGGAGTTCGTCCGCCGACGCGCCGTGAACGGCGATCGTGCCGCCGTCCGGCTTTTCGAGGCCCGCGATCATGCGCAGGACCGTGGACTTGCCGCAACCGGAGGGGCCGAGCAATGTCACGAACGAGCCCGCCGCCGTCGCGAGGCTGAAGTCGACCAGCGCCGGCACTACCGTGCGGCCGACGCGGAACGACTTCGAGACCTCGGAAAGATGCAGGCCCTGTCCCGATGACTGCACGCCGGACGGTCTCCGCTGGCGACGCCCTGCCCTAGATCAGCTTCGGATCCTCCGCGTAGATTTCCTGCAGAACGGACATGTCGAAGAGATCGGGCGTCGTATCGACGCCGCTAATCTTGAGCAGTTCCACGCTCTTGGCAATGAGCGCGGGCGTCATCGTGAAGAGCCCGCTCTTCTTGGTCTCGTCGTTGACCATCAGCGGCACCTGCAGCTTGAGCGAATCGACCTGATCCTGCTGGTCGAGGCCAAGATCGGAACCGTATTCCTGCACCGTCAGACGCGCCGCCTCGTTAATGTCGGCGAGCGCGTCATGCCAGCCGCGGATTTCGCCACGCAGGAACCCCTTTACCGCCGCCCGCCTGTTCTTCAGCGCGTCCTCGGTTACCAGGTAGTCGTTGTTGACCAGCCGGAAATTGAAATCGCCGAATCCGAAGTAGTAGGTATGGAAACCCTGCCGCTCGAGCGGCCCAGGGACGTTGGTGACGAAACCCATGAGCCCGTCGACCTGACCGCTAGTCAGCGGCGCCGAGCTGAAGCCGATGTTCACGGTCTCCAGCGAAGCCGGGTCGATCTTGTTCGCTTGCAGGAAGGCCTGCCACGTCGGTCCGTTCGAGCCGGGCACGCCGATCTTCTTGCCGATGCAATCCTGCGGGGTCTTCAGCGGCTTGGCGGCGGGCGACGCAATGATGAACGGAGAGGTCTGGAACTGGACGCCGATGATCTTGAGCTTGGCGCCCTGGTTGACAGCGGCAGCGGTGATCGCCGGGCTGGAGAGCGTAACCAGCGCCTGGCCGGCGTTGACGATGCTCTCGCCGGGCGCCGCGTTCGGACCGCCGGGAACGAGATCGACCGACGAGAAGCCTTCGTCCTTCCAGTAGCCCTTCTTGTCGGCGAAGTAAGAGCCGGACCACTCGACGTTCTTCACCCAGCCGAGGCGATAGACCATCGCGCCGAGGTCGGTGGCGGCAAATGCTTGCGGCACGGCCAGGCCGCGCGGGCCGAGCGCCAGCGCCGCGGCGCCGCCGCCCAGCAGTGCGGCGTTGTACTTGAGGAAATTGCGGCGGTTCATCGAACGGACCATTGTCTTCTCCCCTTTATTGACGTTGGCGGATGAGTTCCGGCACGGTTCAGATACTTCCGGCAAGCAGCGACGGATAGAAGTGGCGCTTGCCCTTCTGCTTCTTGCGTTCATCCCAGGCGGCAAGAATGACGACGGCGCGGCTGGCGACCCGCGCGCAGCGCTGGATGGACTCGTGCGAATCCTCCCGCTCGCGCGTCACGCGATTGGCCCCGACGGAGCAGATCATGCCGCCGCGAAAGCCAAACAGCTGGCAGAGCGTGAAGATGGTCGCCGCCTCCATCTCGAAGTTGGCGACGCGCGCCCGCGTGAGGTCCTCGATCACCGTCTCCATGCGCGACTGGCGGAAATCGCCCGGCAGCGGGTTCACCTCGCCGGCGTAGAAGCTGTCGACGCTGGCCGACAGCCCGAGATGGTAGGATTCGTTCAGCTCCTCCGCCGCCTCGATCAGCGCCATCAGCACCTCGTGGTCGGCAACGGCCGGGTACGACTTGTCGACGTAGGCATCGACGGTCCCGGTCAGGCGAAGCGCGCCGGTGGCGATGACGAGGTCGCCCGGCGGAATGTGCGGCTGGAGCGCGGCGCATGAGCCGACGCGGATGAAAGTATCGGCGCCGCAGTTGGAAAGCTCGACCAGGGCGATGTCGGTGGAAGGACCGCCGACGCCGGTCGAGCAGGCGCCGATGTCGACGCCGGACAGCGTGCCGCGCGC
>CAYOUO010000413.1:0-2698 GCA_964407155.1 uncultured Hyphomicrobiales bacterium
TGCAGCGCCGCGCCGGAAAGGCCGAGCGCACCGCCGATGATGACGGCGAGAATCGCGCGCGGCAGGCGGATTTCCTGCACGATGATGTTCGCCGCCGCACCGCCGTGCCCGAACAGGCCCGCCGCGACCGTCGCCGGCGACAGCAGGACGGGGCCCACCGCGAGCGAGACCACGAAGAGCACGACGATCGCGGCGATGAGCGCGCCGATCAGTCCGATATCGCTGCGAGCCGCCATCCGAACGTTCCGTCAGTGGGTCGCGGTCAGCCCCGCGTAAACCGCGAGACCCGATGTATTGTACCCGTAAGGGTCCTGATAGGTGGCGTTGAACAGGTTCACGATGCGCCCGAAGACCGTGACGTGGTCGTTGAGCTGGTAGTCGACGTTGAGATCGACGCGCGTGTAGCCGGGCAGCCAGATCGTGGCGTTGGGATCGTTCGTGCGCTCGCCGACGAAGGTCGCGGCGAGCGTCGCCGAAAGCCGGTCGATGCCCGTGTAGGTCAGTCCGAGCGTGCCGGAATTTCGCGGCCGGCGCGACAGCGGCAGGCCGTTCTCGAGGTTGCGGGAATAGAGATAGGTATAGGTCGCGGTCGCCGACAATTTGCCGGGAATGATGTTGGCCGTGCCCGACAGTTCCGCGCCCGCGGTGTCGGCGTTGTCGACGTTCACCGCGACATACGACGGCGGATTGAAGTCGATGAGGTTGCGGAAGCGATTGTAGAAGGCGGTCGCGGAGAGCGTCAGTCGCCCGTCGAAGAGCGTCTGGTCCACGCCGAGATCGGCGCCCCAGCTCGTCTCGTCCTCGAGATCCGGATTGCCGTAGAAGGGTGCGTAGAGCTCGTAGAAGGTCGGCCGCTTGGCGCCGGTGCCGATCGAGGCATGCACGCGCGTCTCGGTTTCGCTGATGTCGTAGACCGCCGTCATGCGTCCGGTGAGAAAGCCTTGGCCGTCGACCTCGCCGTCGTAGCGGCCGCCGAAGGAAAGATGCAGGCGCTCGCCGACGTTCCATTGATAAAGGCTGTAGAGCGCGAAGAGGTCGCGCGTTCCCGAGAACGGCGTGAAGCCGGTGACCGTCCCGCTTTCCTGCTCGACGCGGGTACCGAACAGAAACGTCCCGTTCGATCCGAGCGTGAAATCGCCCTGGTATTCGGCGCCGACGTCGGAGCCATGGAAATCGGTGACCTCGAAGTCCGGATTCCCCGGCGTCGAGAAATCGTCGATGACGTGCCGGCTGTCGCTCATCGCGAACAGATTGATCGAGTTGTGCAGCCAGCCGTCGAGCGACGGGAAGCTCAGCTTGGTGTAGCCGTTGACGAGGTTGCGCGTCTGGCTGCTGTCGGCGTCCGGATTGCCGGTCTCGTCGAACGCCGAGGTCTCGTTGTAGCCGTCGACGCCGAAGTCGAGACGCACCCCGTCGCCGCCGTCGATCGAGCCGCTGACCGTTCCCGCCCATTTCTCCGCGCCGTCCGGCTCGTCGTGGTCGCGGCTGCCGATGCGCGAGAAGCCGGTCGTGTTGAACCAGGTGCCGCTCGCCGCCAGGCTGAACGCGCCGGCCGACTGCGACATCGATCCGCTCACGCTTTCGGTCCCGTAGCTGCCGCCCTGGGCAGTCACCGACGAACGGGATTCCCCATTCGCCGCCTTCTTGGTGATGATGTTGATCACCCCGCCCATCGCGTCCGAGCCGTAGAGCGCGCTCTGCGGTCCGCGCACGATCTCGATGCGGTCGATGTTGGTCAACGTGAGCTGCGAGAAATCGAAGCCGCCGGAGGATGCCGCGGGCTCGTTGACGCGCACGCCGTCGATCAGGACGAGCGTGTGGTCCGGCTCCGCGCCGCGGATGCTGACGGTCGTCGAGCTGCCCACGCCGCCGCTCTCCGTCACCGACAGGCCGGGAACGCTGCGCAGCAGCTGTGCCACGCTGCCGGCGTTGGACTGCGCGATCTGGTCGTGGGTGATCACGGTGATCGCGGTGCCGGCGCGGGAGATCGCGGTCGGGACGTAGTACGGCGTCACCACGATGGCGGGCAGGTCGTCGTCGGCATGCGCCGCAGCGGCGCCGGCTATCACGAGAGACAAAAGCATGAAGGCGGCGCCGGCGCGCCGAAGGTAACTGGCCATACTGGCAGATCTCCGGTGTGGATCGATCTGGACAAGCACCCGTCACGACTGGCGTGTCCCGGGCTCCCCAGCCGGCTTTTCCACCGGCCTTTCGAGGCGTAAACGATGCGCTCGGTGCGCGCAATGGAGCGACGGCAAAACCCGTGCAAAAGCTGGCCCGAATTCTGGCGATTGTGGCATTCCTGCTCCCCGGGGTGGCGGGTGCCGCGCCGGCTGTTCCGCGGCGGGTCGTGTCGATCAATCTCTGCGCCGATGAGCTTCTGCTCGCGCTCGCCGACCCCGGCCAGATTGCCTCGCTCTCCGTCTATGCCACCGATCCCGACCTCTCGACCGTCGTCGCCGAGGCCGCCGCGTTCCCGCACCATGCGGCGAGCGCCGAAAGCGTGGTGGCGCTGGCCCCCGATCTCGTGCTCGCCGGGCGCTTCACCAAGCGGGACACCCGCGACATGCTGATCCGTCTCGGCTACCGGCTGGAGCTGCTCGACGCGCCGCGCAGCGTCGCCGATTCCGAAAAGCAGATCGGTCGTGTGGCGGCGCTCCTCGGGCATCCCGATCGCGGCGCGGCGCTGATCGCCGAC
>CAYOUO010000414.1:0-3137 GCA_964407155.1 uncultured Hyphomicrobiales bacterium
CCGCCGCCGCGGCTCGCCTCGCTCGGCTTTGATGCCGCCGCGCTCGCCGCGGTGCTGGCGAAGGGCGACAGCCCCGACCCGTTTTCGGCGCAGGCGATCCAGAACCCGAACGGCTTCACCGGTGTCGACGGGCTGTTCCGCTTCGGCCCCACCGGGCTGGTGCAGCGCGGGCTCGCGGTGCTGGAAGTGAGCCCCGGCGGCGACAAGGTGGTCAGCCCGGCGCCGACGAGCTTCCAGAATTTGGGCTATTAGGTGACGCGGTCTCAGCCGAACAGCGCGCCGAGCACCGCGTTGAGCCGCTGACGGCCGGCGGCGGTGGCGGCGAAGCGCTGCTCGTCGAGGGTGACAAAGCCGCCGTCGATCAGGCGCGCGAGGGAAATCCCGAACAATGCCTCGATCGAGCAATCGGCGACCGCCTCGAGCCGGGCGCGGGCGACCCCCTCGGTCAGGCGCAGGCCCATCATCACCATCTCCTCGACCTGCGTCTCGCGGCCGATCGGCGTCATCTCCTCGAATTCGGGCTGTTTGAGCCAGGCTTCGGGCAAGCGGCGGTGGCGCGTTGCGTATCTGCCGGCGTCGCCGGTGACCCGGCCGTGCGCGCCGGGTCCGATGCCAAGATAATCCTGATAGCGCCAATAGACGAGATTGTGCCGGCTTTCGGCGCCGGGCCGCGCGTGGTTGGAGATTTCATAGGCGGGCATCCCCGCGGCGCCGAGCCGCTCTTGGGTCAGCTCGAACATTGCCGCCGCGGTCTCCTCGTCGAGCGGCTTTAATGCGCCGGTGCGCAAGGCGGTGTGAAACGCCGTGCCGGGCTCGATGGTCAGCTGATAGAGCGAGAGATGCTCGCCGGCCAGCGCCAGCGCCTCTTCCAGCTCGTCGCGCCACGCGGCCGGGCTCTGCCCCGGCCGGGCATAGATCAGGTCGAACGAGGTGCGCGGGAAAAGCCGCTGCGCCAGCTTGATCGCGGCGAGCGCCTCCTTGCGGTCATGCGCCCGGCCGAGAAACTTCAGCGCCTTGGCGTCGAGGGCCTGCACGCCGAGCGACAGCCGGTTGACGCCGGCAGCCGCGAAACCGGCAAAATTCCCGGCTTCGGCCGAGTTGGGGTTTGCTTCGAGCGTAATCTCGAGATCATCCGCGGTCGGCCAATGGTGCTTGACGCGGCCGATCAGCGCGGCGGCGGTCTCGGGCGGCATCAGCGACGGCGTGCCGCCGCCGAAAAAGATCGAGACGACCTCGCGGCCCGGCGCCAGCGCGCGTTGCCGATCGAGATCGGCGAGCAGCGCCTCGGTCCAGGCCGCGGCGTCGATGCGGTCGCGGACATGGCTGTTGAAGTCGCAATAAGGGCATTTCGACCGGCAGAACGGCCAGTGGATGTAGATCGCGAGCGGCGGGGGCATAGCGGCTCAACCCCCATCCCGCCCCTCCCCCGCTTGCGGGAGCGGGGGATGGCAAGCGCCGGGGCACTCCCGCAAGCGGGGGAGGGCCGGGGTGGGAGTGTGTTTCACGCGAAGCAAGCCGCCACCAACTTGTGGAAAGCGCGGGCGCGGTGGTCGATCGCGTATTTCACCGCGGACGGCAGTTCGCCAAAGGTCTGGTCATAGCCGTCGGGGATGAACATCGGGTCGTAGCCGAAGCCGTTATCGCCGCGCGGCGGCCAGGTCAGCCGGCCGTGCACCTCGCCGCGGAACAGCGCCTCGTCGCCATCCGGCCAGGCCAGCCCCAGGACCGATACGAAGATCGCCGTCCGCGGCCTGTCGCCGAGTTCCCGGTGCACGCGAGCCATCGCCATCGCGAAATCGCGGTTCGGCCCTGCCCAGCGCGCGGAATAGATCCCGGGCGCGCCGCCGAGCGCCGGCACGACCAGTCCGGAATCGTCGGCGAGCGCCGGCAGCCCGGCCGCCTGGACCGCGGCACGCGCCTTGAGCGCCGCGTTGCCCTCGAAGGTCGGCTCGGTCTCCTCGGGCTCGGCGAGGCCGAGCGCCGCGGCGCCCAGCGTCGCGATCCGGTAGGGCGCGAGCAGCGCGCCGATCTCGACGACCTTGCCTTGGTTGTGGCTGGCGATGACCAGCCGGCCGCCGGCGACTTTCCGCGCCATCGCTTACAGCAGCGCCGCGATCTGCAGCCGCGTCAGCTCGGCGATCCCGCTGCGGGCGAGACGCAGCATCGCCGAAAAAATCTCCTCGTCGAAGGGGGCGCCCTCGGCGGTCGCCTGGATCTCGATGATCTTGCCGCTGCCGGTCAGCACGAAATTGGCGTCGGTCTCGGCGGTGGAATCCTCGGCATAGTCGAGATCGAGCACGGCGGCGCCGCCATGGATGCCGCAAGAAATCGCGGCAACGCTGTCGACCAACGGCAGGCGCGCCAGCAGCCCCTGGCTGACCAGCCCGGACAGCGCGCGGTGCAAGGCGACATAGCTGCCGGTGATGCCGGCGGTGCGGGTGCCGCCATCGGCCTGGATCACGTCGCAATCGATGCGGATCTGCCGCTCACCCAGCGCCGCGAGATCGGTCACCGCGCGCAGCGAGCGGCCGATCAGCCGCTGGATTTCCTGGGTGCGGCCGCTCTGCCTGCCGCGCGCCGCCTCGCGGTCGGTGCGGGTGTGGGTCGAGCGCGGCAGCATGCCGTATTCCGCGGTGACCCAGCCGCGCCCGGTGTTGCGCAGGAACGGCGGCACGCGTTCCTCGACAGTCGCGGTGCACAGCACATGCGTGTCGCCGAATTTCGCCAGGCACGAGCCCTCGGCGTATTTGGAAAAGCCGGTCTGCAGAGAAATCGCGCGCATCGCGTTGGGCGCGCGTCCGGAGGGGCGCATAAGGGGCTCCTAGAACAGGCTTCCCTGGCCGGGAAGCACTTTTGGGGGACGGGAGCGGCGCGGCCGGGCGAGCGCGCCAGCGTAGACATCGACCTTGCCGTCATGGAATTCAAGTTCGAGGACGCCGGGGGTCACCTTGCCGGCATCGGCGATGACCGCATCGCCGCGCCGCACCACGACGTAGCCTTCGTTCAGCCGGCGCTCATGCGTGTCGGTCAGGCTGGCAAGCCGGCCGGCGAGGCCGTCGACGATCCGGCGCTGCTCGGCGATGGCGCGGCCGGCGGCGGTGGCGAGGCGCGGCGCGACATTGTCGAGCCGGGCCGTG
>CAYOUO010000415.1:0-6625 GCA_964407155.1 uncultured Hyphomicrobiales bacterium
TCGACGCGGCGCTCGAGCTGCTCGACCGCGCGGGCATCCCCGACCCGAAGAGCCGGCTTCGCCAGTACCCGCACGAGCTCTCCGGCGGTCTGCGCCAGCGGGTCATGATCGCGATGGCGATCGCCGGCGGCCCGGACCTCGTCGTGGCGGACGAGCCGACCACGGCGCTCGACGTGACGGTGCAGTCCCAGATCCTGCGGCTGTTCCGCGAGCTGCGGGACGCGACGACGTCCTTCGTCTTCGTCACCCACGACCTGGCCGTGGCGCGCGAGGTCGCCGACCGGGTCGTCGTCTTGTATGGCGGACGCCTCGCCGAGGTCGGCCCGACCGAGGACGTCCTGCATGCGCCTGCGCACCCGTACACGGCGGCGCTGCTGCACGCGCGCCTCGACCGTCACTCGGTGCGCGGGGAGCCGCTGCCGACGCTGCCGGGCGAGCCGCCCGACCCGCGCCGTCCCTCGACCGGTTGCGCGTTCGCGCCGCGGTGCGCGCACGCCGCCGAGGTCTGCGAGTCCGAGCTCCCGGTGCTCGAGGCGATGACGCCGACCCGGGGCGTGGCGTGTGTGCGGCGTACCGAGATCGCCTCGCACGTGACCAAGCTGCGTGACCGCGAGGCCTGGCCACCAGCCCCCACCGTGACCTCCGAGCTGGCGCTTCAGATGCTCGCCGTCACGAAGGGCTTCGGAGCCCGCAAGGCCCGCCGAGTGGTCGTCGACTCCCTCGACCTCGAGGTGCGCAAGGGCACCTGCGTGGCGTTGGTCGGGGAGTCCGGGTGCGGCAAGACGACGACGCTGCGGATGGCGGTCGGGTTGGAGCAGCCGGACAGCGGCAAGATTGACCACGGCCGCGGCAACCCGCCGCAGCTGGTGTTCCAGGACGCCGGCGCCTCGCTTACGCCGTGGATGCGGATCGGCGACCTGCTCGAAGAACGGCTGCGCAACGTCGGGGTGCCGGCGAAGGAGCGCGCCTCCCGGGTGCGCGACAGCCTCGCGCTGGTCGGCCTGCCCGAGGCGGTGGCCGGTGCGCGCGGCGCGGAGCTCTCCGGCGGTCAGCGCCAGCGGGTCGCGCTGGCCCGGGCGATCGTGATCCCGCCGAACCTGCGGGCCTGCGACGAGCCGATCTCCGCACTCGACGTCTCGCTGGCCGCCGTCGTGCTCAACCTGCTCGGGCGGCTGTCCCGCGAGCTCGGCATGGCGATGCTCTTCGTCACTCACGACCTCGCCGCCGCACGGTTCGTCAGCGACGAGATCGCGGTGATGGCCGGCGGGGTGATCGTCGAGCGCGGTGCGACCGACGAGGTGCTCGCCGCGCCGCAGCACATCGCGACCCAGGAGCTGCTCGCCGCGGTCCCGGACTTCTCGGCGAAGGCGAACTGATGGCCGTCGCAGATCCGATCACGATCGGCGCCGCGGTCGGCCGCCCGCCGCGGATCCGGACCCGCGGCCGGATCGGCTGGTGGGAGCGCGGCGGCATCGCCGTACTCGTCCTGGTCTCGCTGATCGCGGTGTTCGCGCCGCTGCTCGCGCCGCACTCGACGACCCAGCCGATCAAGGTCGGGCCGTTCGCGAGTCCCGGCCACGGTTCGCTGCTCGGCACCGACGACCTCGGCCGCGACCTGCTCTCGCGCACCCTTTACGGCATTCGCTCGACCTGGCTGTCGGCGCTGGCCGTCGTCGGCAGCGGCATCGTGATCGGCACGCTGATCGGCACGGTCGCCGCGATCGCCGGCTGGATCGTCGACGCGATCCTGATGCGGATCACCGACCTCTTCCTTGCGCTGCCCGGTCCGGTGCTCGCCATCGTCGCGGTGGTCGCGCTCGGGCCGAGCCTGCCCCACACGCTGCTCGCGGTGTCGGTCGTGTGGTGGCCGTGGTACGCCCGGATCGTGCGCGGTGAGGTCCGCGCGCTGCTCGCCCGCCCGCACGTCGACGCGGCGCGGCTCGCCGGCACCGGCAGCTTCGCCCTCGCCCGCCGGCACCTGCTGCCGGGCGCGGTTCCGGCGGTGCTGGTCACCGGAAGCCTCGACATCGGCAACCTGATCCTGACGCTGTCGGGCCTGTCCTTCCTCGGCCTCGGTGCTCCGCCGCCGACCCCGGAGCTCGGGGCGATGGCCGCCAACGGGCTCACCTACCTGCTCGGCCAGCCGTGGGTCGCCCTCGTGCCGGCCTGTGCCGTGTTCGTTCTTGCCTTCGCCGCGAACCTCGCGGGCGACGGCGTGCGTGACCTGCTCGATGCCGTATGACCGCCGTACTGAGAGGACCTGAGATGTTGCGATCCCGCCGAATCGGCTTCCGAGTCACGAGCGCGGCGTGTGCCGTGGCGCTCGGGCTCGGCGTGGCTGCGTGCAGCAGCTCGGGCTCCTCGCCGTCGTCGTCACCGACGACCGGTGCGACCAGCGCCACCGGCACGCCGGCCGCGGCCGGCTCGTCCGGCACCCTGCACCTGGCGTTCCTCGCCGACATGAGCACGCCGGACCCCGACGTCTTCTACGACATCGAGGGCAACACGGTGATCCTGTCGACCTACGAGGGCCTGGTTCAGTACAAGCCCGGTACGACGACGATCGAGCCGCTGCTCGCGACGTCGTACACGGTCAGCCCGAACGGCCTCGTCTACACGTTCCACCTGCGCCACGGCGTGGTGTTCCACGACGGCACGCCGTTCGACTCCGCGGCGGTCAAGGCGAGCTTCCAGCGCCGGCTCAACGTCAACTCCGCGCCGGCGTACATGCTCCAGCCGATCAAGTCGATGAAGACGCCGGACAAGTACACGTTCGTCGTCACCCTCAAGCAGGTCGTCACGCCGTTCCTCGACTACCTCGCGTCGAGCTGGGGTCCGAAGATGCTCAGCCCGACCGCGATGAAGGCGCACGCGGGCAAGGACTTCGACCAGACCTACCTCAACACCCACGACATCGGGACCGGCCCCTACACGCTGACGGCGTTCGTCCGCGGTGACCACTACACGCTGACGCGCTTCGCGAAGTACTGGGGAACGGCGCCGGCGTACCAGACGATCGACATCAAGATCACGCCGGACATGAACAGCCAGATCCTGGCGCTGAAGGCCGGTGACCAGGACGCGATCCTGCACAGCTTCCCGACGCCGGAGCTCGCCGACGTGCAGTCCGACTCCGACCTGAAGGTCTACAACTTCGACTCCTACCTGACCGCGCTGCTCTACATGAACGTGAGCAAGGCGCCGCTGTCCAGCCTCACCCTGCGCAAGGAGATCGCCGAGGCGATCGACGTGCCGGACCTGGTCAAGGAGGTGTACGGCGACTACGGCACCGTGGCGGCCTCGATGTACCCGAAGGGCATCCTCCCGACGGGTCAGGCACCGGTCAGCTACCCGGCGAAGGCCGTGCACGTCACCGGGGTACCGAAGCTGGTGTTCGGCTACACCGCGGATGACTCCGGGTTGCAGCAGCGGCTGGCCGAGCTGATCCAGCAGAAGCTCGAGGCGGCCGGCTTCTCGGTCAGCGTCCGCGAGGTGCAGAACGCGCAGACCTACGGCTACCCCAGCGACGTCAAGCACGCACCGGACCTGCTGCTGGAGACCAACACCCCCGACGCCGCGCACCCCGACACCTGGGGACGCATCGTGTGGGGGACCGGCGGCGGCCTGAACTTCTTCAACTACTCCAACCCGAAGGTGGACGCGTTGATGGACAAGGGACGGGCGACGACCGACAAGGCGGCGTCTGACGCGGACTACGCGAAGGCCGGGGAGATGATGGCCGCGCAGGACCCGATCCTGTTCCTCGCCTCCTCGCAGAACGTCATGGTGTGGCGCAACTCGGTCACCGGCGTGACGTTCCGCCCGGAGGAGCCGTGGACGGTGCCGATGGCGTCGCTGGGCGGCGCCGGATGAGCCGGGGCGGCGGATGAGCGGGCTGCGCCGCTTCGCGGCGGAACGCCTCGCGGCGATGGTCGCGGTGCTGGTGGCGCTGACCGCGATCGTGTTCGTGCTCGAGCGGCAGGTGCCGGCAAACCCGGTGCGCGCGCTGCTCGGCACGTCGGCGAGCAGCGCCGCGGTCGCGGCGAAGAAGCACCAGCTCTACCTCGACCGCGGGATCTGGACGCAGTTCTGGCACTTCCTGGCCGGCGTGGTGCACGGCAACCTCGGGTTGTCGCTGCACACGCGCCGGCCGGTGATGTCGGACATCCACTCGTTCCTGCCGGCGACGCTCGAGCTGGCGTTCACCGCGGCGGTGATCGCCGGGGTGCTCGGCGTCGGCGTCGGGATGCTGTCGGCGGGCAGTGGGGGCCGGGCCACCCGGCTCGGGCTGCTGGCCGGGGCGTCGGTGCCGCAGTTCCTGCTCGGGCTGGTCTTCCTGCTGCTCTTCTACTCCAAGCTGCACTGGCTGCCCGGCCAGGGCCGGCTGGACTCCGGCGTCACGCCGCCGTCCGGGCCGACCGGGATGTACACCGTCGACGCGTTGCTGCACGGTCAGCTCGGGACGTTCTTCGACGCGCTGAAGCACCTGCTGCTGCCCGCGCTGACCCTGGCGATCGTGCCGTCGGTGGCGATCGCGCGGACCTTGCGCTCGTCGCTTCAGACGACGCTGCGCGCTGACTACATCCGCACCGCGCGAGCCAAGGCGCTGCCGGAGCGGACCGTGCTGCTGCGGCACGCGCTGCGCAACTCCGCACAGGCGCCGCTGACGATGGCCGGGCTTCAGGTCGGCCTGCTGCTCGCCGGCGTGGTCGTGGTCGAGGACATCTTCGCCTACCCCGGGCTGGGGCTCTACACGGTGCGCTCGATCCAGACCTTCGACCTGTCGTCCGTGGCCGGCGTGAGCCTCGTGCTCGGCGCGATGTACGTCGTGATCAACGCGCTGGTCGACCTCGCGCAGGCCTGGGCCGACCCGCGGCTTCGGGTATGAGCGGCGTACGGCGGGTGATCCCGCTGACCCTGGGCTGGGAGGAGCTGCCCAAGACCGTGTCGGTGCTCGGCGCGGATCCGGCCGAGCGGCTGCTCGAGCCGGTGCCCGCGGTGCTGCTCGAGCTCGACGGCGGCTGGATGCTGCTCGACACCGGGCTGAATCCCGCGCTGGTCCGCGACCCGGTGCTGCGCGACCGCTTCCACGGCGGGCCGGTGAAGGCCGTGTTGCCGGATCACCCCGGCGACCCGCTGATCTGCGCGGTCGAGGAGGTCGGGCTGGCGCTGGAGGACGTGAGCGTCGTCGCGCTGTCGCACCTCCACAACGACCACGCCGGCGGCGTACGGCACTTCGCGGCGCGCGGCACCCCGGTGCACGTGCAGCATCGAGAGCTCGACTTCGGGCTGCATGCGCCGCACCCGGAGCCGGAGCGGCACGCGATCTTCCGGTTCGACTTCGACGACCCGCGGATCTCCTGGCAGGTCGCCGACGGCGACGTCGAGATCGCGCCCGGGGTGACCGCGGTCCTGACCGCCGGTCACACGCCGGGACACCAGAGCTTCGTGATCGACCTGGAGGGCGGTGGCGGGCTGGTGCTCGCGTTCGACGCGGCGGATCTTCAGGAGAACATCGACGAGGAGAAGCCGGTTGGCTTCGCGGTCGGCGTACCGGCGTCGGAGACGCTCGAGCCGCTGCTGCGGCTGAAGGCGATCGCGGCGGAGAAGGGCTACCGGATGGTGCCCGGCCACGACCCCGAGGTCTGGCCGGCGTTCACCGCCGAGATGCGCGATCAGGTCTTCGGGGTGCAGGCGTAGCGATGTCGGTGCGCGTCCCCGTGCTGCACGACCTGCCCGCGACCGCGGACACCGTGCGATGGGGTCACTTCGACAACGCGGTGCCGCCGTGCCTGACCGTCGCGTCCGGTGACCTGGTGCGGATCCGGACGGTGACGCACCACGCCGGTGACGCCCCCGACCTGCTGATGGACGACGACATCCGGTCGCTGTTCGCCTCGGTGACGGATCGCGGTCCCGGGCCGCACATCCTCACCGGGCCGATCGCGGTCGAGGACGCGCTGCCCGGCGACACGTTGTCGGTGCGGATCCTCGCCGCCGAGCCGCGGCTGCCGTACGGGTCGAACTTCGCCGGGCACTGGGGTCAGCTCTACGACGTGTTCGGCAAGGAGCGCGTCACGATCTACGCACTTGATCTTGGGTCGCGGCTGGCCCGCGCGATGTTCGCCTACGACTGGGTGACGACTCCGTTGGCCAATGCGCCGGGGACGATCGTCGACCCCGCGACGGTCGTCCGCGAGCAGGCGCTGGACGGCGTCGCGGTGCCGTTGCGGCCGCACTTCGGGACGATGGGCGTCGCGCCCGCCGCTTCGGGGCGGCACAGCAGCGTCCCGCCGGGCGATCACGGCGGCAACATCGACAACTGGCGGATCGGCGCCGGCGCGACGATGCACTACCCGGTGCAGGTCGCCGGCGCGCTGCTGTCGGTCGGGGATCCGCACGTGTCGCAGGGCGACGGCGAGGTCAGCGGCACGGCGCTGGAGTGCTCGCTCGACGGGCTGCTGGAGCTGTCGGTGCGCACCGACCTCGGGTTCACCTATCCGGTGCTCGAGACCGCGACGTCGTGGTCGGTGCACGGGTTCGGCGACGACCTCGACGAGGCCATGCGTGCGGCGTCGCTGCGGATGCTCGACCTGCTCGGGCGGCTGTTCGGGCTCTCGCGCGA
>CAYOUO010000416.1:0-8396 GCA_964407155.1 uncultured Hyphomicrobiales bacterium
AGGAGGTTACCGAACTCGCCGACCGCATCTCCGTCATGCGCGACGGTGCGGTGATCGACAGTCGGTTGGCTTCCTCTTTCGAAGCGGGCGAGATCGTCACCATGATTGCCGGTCGCCCGCTTGGCCAGATTTTCCCGGCCAAAGCAAAGACGATCGGTGCGCCGATTCTCGATGTCCGCGGTTTGAGCGGGCGAGGGTTCAGCGAGGTCGATCTCAGCGTATATGCCGGTGAAGTCGTCGGATTGGCAGGCGTCGAGGGCGAAGGCCAGCGCGAGTTCCTGCGCGCGCTGGCAGGCGTCAATCAGCGCAGGGCAGGCGAGGTCCGCGTCGGCACGGTGGTGGTGCGAGCCGATCTCACCGCGGCTGCGCGGCGGGCCGGCATCGGCTTCGTATCGGACGACCGGCATGCCGAGGGCTTGTTCCTCTCACTGACGGTACGCGAAAATCTCGGCATTGGCGTCCTCGACCAGATTTCGCCGCACGGCATCGTCGATGGCGCTGCTGAAATCGCGCTGGGCAACGACATCGTGCAGCGGTTTCAGATCAAAACCGCCTCGCTCGAGGCGGTAACCACCGAACTCTCGGGCGGCAATCAGCAGAAAATTCTCATCGGCCGCGAGATGGCGGCCGGTCCGCGGGTACTTCTGGTCGACGAGCCGACAAAGGGCGTCGATATCGGCGCGCGAACGGAGATTTATCAGAGACTCCGCGCGGCTGCCGAGCAGGGCGTCGCGGTGGTGATTTCCGCTTCCGACGGGATTGAGCTTGAGGGGCTTTGCGACCGGGTGCTGATTTTCGCGCGCGGCCATGTCGTCAAGGAGTTGACCGGAGCCGAGGTGACCGATCAGTCGATCACCGAGGCGAACCTCACGTCCACGGTCTCCCGCGCGGCGGTCAATCCGGCGGGCGCGGTCGGTGAGCGCTGGCATCGTCTCCTTTCGAGCGATCATCTTCCGGCGGCTGTTCTGGCCGTGTTGACGACGATCATTTTGGTCGGGACCAACATCGCCAGCCCGTACTTTCTGTCGGCGTTCAATGTGTCCGGCATGCTGGTATTTCTCGCGCTTCTCGCGTTCATGTCCATGGCGCAGCTATTCACGATCCTGGTCGGCGCCATTGACCTGTCGGTCGGCTCGCTGGCGGGTCTCGTCGTCGTGCTGGCATCATTCCTGACACCTCAGGCGGCTTCCATGGGGGAGGTTGTCGCCGGCTGTGCCGTGATCCTCGCGTGCTGCACCGCCTTCGGATTCGTTCAGGGTTTTCTGGTTACGACGTTTGGGCTGCCGCCGATCGTTGTGACGCTGGCGTCTTTCATCGGTCTGCAAGGTGTCTCGCTCGAGCTGAGGCCGACGGCGCGCGGCATCATCAGCGACACGTTGTCCGGCGGGGTCGGCTTTCCGGTTCTGGGAATTCCGGCCGGCATGCTCCTCGCTTTGCTGGCGGTAGTCGCGTTGGAATGGGTGCTCTATCGGTCACGCGTCGGCAGGCGCCTGCGCGCCGTCGGCTCGAGTCCGCTGGCGAGCCACCGGCTGGGCATCAGCACGCGCGGCCACATTCTGCTGGCGTTCGTGACGTCCGGCGCGCTGACCGGTGTGGGCGGCCTGATGCTCGCCGGTCAGGTCGGAATTGGCTCGGCGCTGACCGGCGGCGATTACACGGTGATGAGCATCACCTCGGTTGTACTTGGCGGCGCCAGCGTCGTCGGCGGTCTCGGCTCCGCAATCGGGACGCTGATGGGCGGCGCGATGGTTCAGGCGACCAGCAGCGCTTCCTCCTTCATCAATTCCGATTCTTCCCTGCACTACGTGGTTCTCGGCATCGTCACTCTTCTCGCCGCGGCCTTCTTCAGCATCGCACGGCGCCATCGCATCGGCGCCCACTAGCAACGCGCGCAGCGCAACCAGGATCATTTGAGCCGCAATAAGCGACGAGGCGATCGTCGAATTCTACAGGAGCTAACATGCATCTCACTCAGGGTATCCATCGTCCCCTCCAGCAAGTTCCCGACAACGTCGCGCTTGAGCACGACGGACGGCAGGTGACGTTCCGGCAATTTGCGGACCGGGTCACCCGCCTTGCAGCGGGGCTGCACTCGATCGGCGTGGGTGAGGGCGATCGCGTGGCGATGCTGTCGCTGAATTCGATCGAATACGTCGAATATTATTACGCGGTGTGGTGGGCCGGAGCGGTGGCCAACCCGATCAACGTCCGCTGGGCGGTCGCCGAGATCGTCTATTCGCTCGAGGACTCCGACACCACGTACATGATTGTCGACGCCGGCTTCCGGCATCTCATCGACGAGATCAGGGCGAAGGCTCCGCTCCTCAAGAAGATTGTCTATATCGGTGAGGACCCCCCGGCCGGCACGATCCCTTACGAACGCCTGATCGCGCAATCGCAGCCAGTGCCCGACGCCTATCGGCACGGCGACGACCTCGCCGCCATCCTTTATACCGGCGGCACGACCGGCCACCCCAAGGGCGTGATGCTCAGCCACACCAATATCGGGGTCGCGGGTCTCATGAACCTGCAGCCAGGGCTCGGACTCGGTCCGGTCTGGGTGCACGTCATGGCGTTCTTCCACGGCGCGCCGCTGTTCTGGATGCTGGCGCAGTTCCTGCTCGGCGGCAAACAGATCATCCTGCCGCGCTTCGAGGCGAGCGCGCTGATCAAGACGGTGGTGGAGGGCAACGGTACCGACATGCTCCTCGTGCCCTCGATGATCCAGACCCTGATCGATCACCCGGAATTCGACAGCACGAAGTTCGCCGGCGTGCGGAGCATATGGTACGGCGCGTCGACCATCGCCGAGGAGACGCAGTTGCGCGCCATGCGAGCGCTGCCGAACTGCAAGTTCATCCAGGTTTATGCCCTCACCGAGGCGCCGGCGACGTCCTTCCTCTTTCCCGAGTTTCACGACCCGGCGCTTGGCAAGCTGAGGTCCACCGGCCGGGCGGTGATCGAAACGCAGATCCGCATCTGCGATCCGAACGGCAAGGAGCTGCCGCGCGGCCAGATCGGCGAGATCAACGTGCGCGGCATGAACGCCATGCTCGGCTACTGGAACAAGCCGAAGGAAACCGCAGCGACCCTGGTTGACGGCTGGGTGCGCACGGGCGATGCGGCTTACATGGACGACGAGGGGTTCGTCTACATCGCCGACCGCGTCAAGGACATGATCGTCTCCGGCGGTGAGAACGTCTTCGCCGCCGAGGTCGAGAACGCCATCGCCAAGCATCCCGCGATCCATGCTTCCGCCGTCATCGGCATTCCGAGCGAACAGTGGCAGGAACAGGTCCACGCCATCCTCGTGCTCAAGCCCGGCGCGAAAGAGATGACGCTGGAAGAGATGCGCAACCACTGCAAACAGTACATTGCTGGCTACAAGTGCCCGCGCAGCATCGAGTTCCGGGACTCGCTGCCGCTGACGACGATGGGCAAGGTCGGCAAGAACATCCTCAGGGCGCCCTTCTGGGAAGGTCATGTGCGAAAGGTTTGATCGACGTTCCGCCAGGCGGACTCGCGCCTTTGCGGCAAAGACAAGGAGCTAACCCATGGCAAGCAGCACGGCGTCCCGCGCAATCGGCGACAAGGCGCCGCCGTTCAGCGGCGAGATAGAGCGCACCAAGCTCGTCGAATACGCGACGGCGTTGCATCTCAAGAATCCGGTCCACTTCGACAAGGCCGCGGCGGTCGCAGCCGGCTACCGGGATGTCGTCGCGCCGCCGGGCTACATCAACATCTTCACGATGCAGACCCGCCCGGACAAGTTCGACACCTTCCACATCGACGAACGGAACGCCGTCGCGGGCGAATGGGGCTGGAAATATTTTCAGCCGATCTGTGCCGGAGACGTTCTGCATGGGCAGAGCGAACTGGTCGGCCTGACCGAGAAGCAGGGCAAGAAGACGATGATCGTCATGACCATCGAGACCCCGTTCCGCAACCAGCGAAACGAGGTGGTCGCCATTCACACCGACGTCACCATCGAGTTCAAGGATTGAACATGTCCGCCCAGATTGCCCAACCGCCGGCGGACCGACTCAGTCCGGTCATCAGCCGGGTGGATATCTCCTGGATCTGCGTCGCCACCAACGACGGCCACCCCCTTCACCTCGACTTCGAGTTCGCAACCAAGCAGGCCGGGTTCAAGGACGTGCTCGTGCCCGGGCACATGCTCATCGGCTGGACGGCGGAGTTCTTGCAGGACTGGATCGGCGCCATCGAGGGAATCGAGCGCTGGCAGATCCGTTTCGTCACTCCAGTCTGGCCCGGCGAGCAGCTCACTTTGCACGGCGAGGCGCTTGCGGCGTCTGAAGCCGGCGATCACGCAACGGTGACGCTGACGGCGCAGGACGGCCGCGTTGTCGGCAAGGCGACCGCGCGATTCAAATTGTCCTGAAGGCGAGGAGACAGATCGTGGACGAAAGATACGCGAAATATACCAGGCTGAAGTTCGATCGCCCGCACGATCACCTGCTGCGCGTGCGCATTTCGGCAGGGACCAAGCACAACCTGATGGACCCCGAGCTGCACCAGGAGCTCGGCACGGTCTGGCATGATGTGGAGGCGGACGGGGCCACCTCGGCGGTGCTGCTTGCCGCGGAAGGCGAGAACTTCTCTTCGGGCGGCAATATCAAGCGCAGTCCCGACAAATACGAGTTCACGGAGCGGCTGCGGACCATCACCGAAACGCAGAAGATGGTCTACAACATGATCAACTGCCCGAAGCCGATCGTCAGCGCCGTGCGGGGCTGGGCTGTCGGCGCCGGGCTTGCCGCGGCGCTCCTCGCGGACATCTGCATCGTCTCCAAGGATGCCAAGCTTCTCGACGGTCATACGCGGATCGGGGTTGCGGCGGGCGACCACGCGGTCATGCTCTGGCCGCTGCTCTGCGGCATGGCCAAGACCAAATACTACCTGCTCACCTGCGATACGCTGGGCGGCGAGGAAGCCGAGCGGATCGGGCTCGTGGCAATGGCCGTCGACGATGCCGCGCTCGACGACAAGGCGCTCGAGGTGGCCGTGAAGCTCGCGCAGGGCGCGCCGACCGCGATCAGCTGGACCAAGCATGCGCTGAACAACTGGTTCCGGCAGGCGGGGCCGTTGTTCGACGCTTCGATGGCCTTCGAGATGGCGACCTTCTTCGGTCCCGAAGTGCTGGAGGGGCGCAAGGCTGTGCTCGAGAAGCGGCCCGCCGATTTCTACAAAGCGTCGAGCTGACGCGCCAATGGCGGCGTCGACGTTCTTCGGGATCGACTCCCCGTTTGTTGCGCACTGTGCCATCGAGGGCGTGGACAAGGGACCGGAAGGCGTGCGCGCGCGCCTCGTGGTTGGGCCCGAGCTCACCAACTCGATGGGCGGCGCGCACGGTGGCGCCATCGCGACTCTCCTCGATTCGGCGATGGTCGCCGCGGCCCGCTTCTTCCTCGACGCCGAAGGGCAGCGGCCGGTCGGGACGGTCGATCTTTCGGTCAGCTTTATCGGCCAGGCCCGTGGGTCGCTCGATTGCCGGGCGCGGGTGGTCGCTCACCGGGGCAGCACGCTCTTCGCCGAAGCCCTGGTGCAGGACGAGGGGGGCGCGATCGTGGCGCGAGGCGTCGCGACCCTCAGGGCGGCGGCCGATCGCGACGGGAGCCGCTGACGTGGCACGTGGCCGCGGAAGCCGGAAGCGCTCATGACAACGGGGCAGGGAACCGAGGGAGGGGGCGTCGTGCAGCCGGACGCGCACTGTCCGCCGCCCGATCCTCATCCGCGGCGTCCGCACGTTGCCGTCCCCGATTTCGCCTGCGACTGCCATGCGCATGTGATCGGGCCGTCCAGCCGATATCCGTTCGTCGCCGAACGCAGCTACACGCCGCCAGACGCACTGCTAACCGACTACCTGAAGGTCGCGCGCACGCTCGGACTGAAGCGAAGCGTGATCGTGCAGCCCAGCATGCACGGGACGGGCAACAGCGCGATCCTCGACGCGATCGAAAGCGCCGGCCCGGACGGCCCGGAGTTTCGCGCGGTCGCGGTGGTGGCACCGGAGACGACGGCGGCGGAATATCTCGAACTGCACCGGCGAGGCGTGCGCGGGCTGCGCCTCAACACGGTTTATCTCGGCGCGCGGTCGGCGCTCGATCAGGCGCAACATTTCGCTGCGCGGATCAGGGATCTCGGCTGGCACCTTGAGATATTGTGCGACGTCTCGACGGCGGGGCCGGCCATTTCGGGTCTCGACGGGCTCGGCGTGCCGATCGTCTTCGATCATTTCGGGCATCTCGATGCGCGCAAGGGCGCGTCCGACCCGGGCTTCAGGCGGCTGCTCGACATGGTCCGCGCCGGGAACACCTGGGTGAAGATTTCAGGCGCCTACCGGCTGACGCATGAGGACTTTCCCTATGACGACGTCCGTCCCTTTGCCGAGGCGCTGCTTGCTCTCGCGCCGGAGCGCCTGCTCTGGGGCACGGACTGGCCGCATACGGTCTGCCGAGTGCCGATGCCAAACGATGGCGCGCTCCTCGACCTGCTTGCGTCCTGGGTCGGCGATGAGACGATGCTGCGGCGCGTCCTCGTCGATAATCCGGCGCAGTTCTACGGCTTCGAGAACGCTACTACGCCGGCGATCCGCGCAGCGGGATCGGCTGCGGCCCGCGACCTGAGCAAACAAGAGGCGAGGTGAGATGAAACTCTTCTGGACACCGGCTTCGCCATTCGTGCGCAAGGTCATGACGGTCGTGCACGAGGCGGGTCTTGCAGAGCAGGTGGAGATCGTCCCGACCGTATGGCCCCACGAATGGGCGACCCGGACAGTGGCGTTCGATCCGGCGTTCATCGCGGCCAATCCGGTCGGACGCATTCCGGCGCTGGTCGCCGAAAGCGGCATCGCACTCTGCGAGTCCAATCTGATCTGCCGGTATCTCGCGACGCGGGCAGGGCGGCCGGACCTCATTCCCGGCGACGGTGAGGCCGATCTGCCGCTGGTGCGCCTCTGGGGACTGAGCGACGGCGCCGTTGAGGCGATGATTGCGGCCAGGGCTGAAAGTCTGCGCTCCGGCGGGGAACGCTCCTCTGATTTCATCCGCAAGCAGATGGATCGCATTGCCCGGTGCTTTGGCAGCTTCGATCTCGGCGTGCTGCAGAAATCCCGTCAACCAACGGTCGCCCACCTTACCGCGGCGATTGCCTGCGGCTACATGGATTTCCGCTTCCCGGACGAAGACTGGCGGACGAAGCGACCGGAGCTGGCCGACTGGTACGATCAATTCAGCCGGCGGCAGTCCATGATGATGACGAGACCGGGAGAGACGCCGCAGCGGTGACGTGAGTTCGATACGAATCAATGGCTGCTGGCCGCAGGGCTGTTGACCGCATGCAGCATCCGGAGACGATCATGAAGTCCCTACCCTACCATTTTGAGGATTTTGAAGAGAACGAGAGCTTCAACACCGTCGGGATGACTCTTACTGAAGACGCGATCACTCGCTTTGCGATGGAATGGGACTTCCAGGAATTTCACATCGACAGGCAGGCGGCGGAGCACTCGATTTTTGGCGGCCTGATTGCCAGTGGTCTTCACGTCTTGTCCTTGTCCTTTCGACTCTACAATGAGCTCGGATTGATGCGAGGCACTGCGCTGGCCGGACTGGGCATAAGTGAGCTGCGTTGGGTCAGGCCCGCCTATGCCGGCGACAGCCTCCGGGTCGTAGCCACGATTTTGAACAAGCGCCGCACGAAGAATCCAGATCGGGGCCTGATCGTCATCAGGCTGACAACGTTCAACCAGACCGACGATCTCGTGATGACCGGGGACATCAGCTGCCTCGTAAGGTGTCGAAATTCGACCACAGGTGTGCCCGGTCCGGAAGCGGCCGGCTAATCGCCGCTCGCTGAAAGACGAAGGCGCACATCCAAAATTCGCATCATCGCAATCGATTCCGCATAGCGACTTTCGGTTCCGGATAAAGACCAGCACACGGAAAGAATATTCGCTCATCCGCGGAGCGGGGATTGTTTATTCAAGCGACTGTTTTTGCGCGTCGATCTCAGGCGCCTCCGCCGGAGCGGCGGGAGAAGCGTAGTTCCTTGAAAAAGGCAGTCAGAACAGGGAAAAGGAAAAGAGACAAGTTCGCGCCAGACTGCGAGTGCAGCCAGCCTTGCAGGGGCGCCGACCCTCAACGAGGTGCTCCGTGGGAGCCAGCATTCATGATCACGATCACGGCGGCGATCACCGCCACGACCACGGTGGCCATGATCACAGCAGCCATGGCCACAGCCACGCGCCGTCGTCGTTCGGGCGGGCATTCGCGCTCGGTCTCGTGCTCAACGTCGGCTATATCGTCGTCGAAGCGGGTTTCGGTCTCGCCACCAACTCGCTCGCCCTGCTGGCCGACGCCGGCCACAACTGCTCC
>CAYOUO010000417.1:0-3860 GCA_964407155.1 uncultured Hyphomicrobiales bacterium
GCCCGAGCCGCCGCCCTTGCCGACGCCGGCCCCGCCGCCGCAGGCGGAGCAGACGCCGCCCACGCCTGAACCGCCGCCACCACCGCCACCCACACCGCCACCGCCCACGCCGCCGCCACCCGAACCGGCGCCACCCCCGCCGCCGGAGCCGGCACCGCCGCCGCCCGCACCCGCGACGGAGCCATCGCCCACGCCGCCGCCCGAGAAGACCGCGGCGATGCCGCCACCGCCGGTGCCGCGGCTGCGCCCGCCCATGCCCAAGCCTGCGCCGAAGCCGCCGCAGACGGCAAAAACCAGCGACGCCAAGCAGGACATGGACGAGGTCGCCGCACTGCTGGACAAGCAAAAGCTCGAGCAGATGGCGGCCGAGCAGCCGAGCGATCAGCCGCCGACCGCGGGCTCGCCGACCTCGCCGCTTTCCGGCGTCAAGATGACGGCAGATGAGCTCGATGCGCTGCGCGCCAGGCTCGCGCAATGCTGGAGCCCGCCGCTCGGCTGGACCGACCCGGCGCAGGTGCGTGTCGTCCTGATGCTCAATCTCAATCCCGACGGCAGCGTCGCCGGCGATCCGCAGGTGCTCGAGGCGCCGTCGGGGCAATATTCGGACACGGCGCCGGAAAGCGCCTTGCGCGCGGTCCGTCGTTGTGCGCCATACAATCTCCCTGCGGCCAAGTACGATGCGTGGAAGCAGGTGAAAGTGACCTTTGACCCCAAAGACATGGGTGCCGGCTAAGATGATTCCGAAAATCGCCGCTCGGCGGGCTGCCTTCTCCGCCGCGTTCCTCGCCGCTCTTGCCGCCTTCGTCGTGTCGTTGTCGCCGCCGGCACGCGCGCTGGTCGAGATCGACATCACACGCGGCAACGTGCAGCCGCTGCCCATCGCCATTCCCGGTTTCGCCGGCAGCGGCGCCGATCAGCAGCTCGGCGCCAACATCGCCGGCGTCATCACCGCCGACCTGAAGCGCTCCGGGCTGTTCCAGCCGCTCGATCCGTCGACCTTCACCCAGCCCAACATCGGCCCGAACGACACGCCGCGCTTCGCCGACTGGAAGGTGATCTCCGCCCAGGCGCTGGTCACCGGCGGGGTCACCCGCCAGCCCGATGGCCGCTTGAAGGCCGAGTACCACCTCTGGGATGTCTTCGCCGGCCAGCAGATGGCGGGACAGCAGTTCTTCACCAGCTCCGACAACTGGCGCCGCGTCGCCCACATCATCGCCGATGCGATCTACCAGCGCCTTACCGGCGAGAAGGGCTACTTCGACAGCCGCATCGTGTTCGTCGACGAGACCGGGCCGAAGGACAACCGCGTCAAGCGTCTCGCCATCATGGATCAGGACGGCGCCAACGTGCGCTACCTCACCAACGGCCGCGACCTCGTGCTGACGCCGCGCTTCAATCCGTCGAGCCAGGAAATCACCTATATGGCCTACGACGGCCAGCAGCCGAAGGTCTACGTCATGGACGTCGAGACCGGGCAGAAGGAACTGGTCGGCGAATTCCCCGGAATGACGTTCTCGCCACGCTTCTCGCCCGACGGGCAGCGTGTGGTGATGAGCCTGCAGGCCGGCAACAATGCCAATATCTTCTCGCTCGACCTGCGTTCGCGCGCGACGACCCGCCTCACCAACGATGCCGCCATCGACACCGGCGCATCGTATTCGCCCGACGGCAATCAGATCGTGTTCGAGTCCGATCGCGGCGGCAGCACCCAGCTCTATGTGATGGGCGCCAACGGCTCCAACCCGCACCGCATCAGCTTCGGCTCGGGCTCCTACGACACCCCGGTATGGTCGCCGCGCGGCGACCTCATCGCCTTCACCCGCCGCAGCGGCGGGCTTTTCGCCAGCGGCGTGATGAAGCCGGACGGTTCGGGCGAGCGCATCCTGACGGAAGGTTTCCACAACGAGGGCCCGACCTGGGCCCCCAACGGCCGCGTCATCATGTTCTTCCGCGACGTGCAGGGTGCGAACGGCGGCCCGCAGCTGTGGACCATCGACCTCACCGGCTACAACGAGCAGAAGCTCCCCACGCCCTCGTTCGCATCCGATCCCGCCTGGTCTCCGCTGCTGAATTGACGCAATCGGCCTGTAGCGATTCGGCACACGGAAGCGGGAGCCTCGAAACGCTTCGTTCACCAAACCGCTGAACCGCGGCTTAACCAACCCGCGGCTAGACCCTGATGAGACGCGCCGGCATGGTGCACGAGGAGTTAGCTGTCATGTTCAAATTCAACCGGATTTCCCGCGCGACCGGCCTGGTTGCCATGCTTTCGCTGGCGCTGTTTCTCGGCGCCTGCGCCAAGAATCCGAACAGCGAGCCGGGCGGCCTTGGCCTTGGCGTCGGGCAGGGCGGAGCGGCGGTGCCGGGCTCGACCCAGGATTTCACCGTCAACGTCGGCGACCGCGTTTACTTCATCACCGACTCCACCGACCTCAGTGCCCAGGCACGCGCTACCCTCGACAAGCAGGCGCAGTGGCTGAACCAGTATCCGCGCTACACCTTCACCATCGAGGGCCACGCCGACGAGCGCGGCACCCGCGAATACAACATCGCGCTCGGCGCGCGCCGTGCGGCCATCGTGCATGACTACCTGGTGTCGCGCGGCGTCGCCGCCAACCGCATGCACACGATCTCGTACGGCAAGGAACGGCCGGTGGCCGTCTGCGACGACGACTCCTGCTGGTCGCAGAACCGCCGTGCCGTCACGGTGCTGAACGGCGGCTAGAAGCCTTCCTCATTTCGGGGCGTTACCACCGGCGGCTTCTTTCCCTGACGGGAAGGGGCCGCCGGTCGTGTTTCGTGCGTCAGCGCGATCACTCCGGATCCGGATTCGTACGCGGACGTACCGACGCGGTTCTGCCGCTTGCTGCCCAAATGCGCAGGTGCGAGCATTCTGATTGTCGACATGAGTGGAGGCGCGTCATGTCACAGAAGATCAGAGTCCTCGCGCACGTGCTGACTGCCGTCGAGAGTTGTCGGCGGCAAGGTCAAATCATCAACAGCACCGCGCTTGCCCGCGATCTGATGAAGCGCATGCCGGATTGTGGAAGCAGCGAGGCCGAGATCGCCGAGATGATCAGCTGGGCTGCCGCACGCGCCGAGATCCCGCCGGCGAAGGAGCGCCACTGATCGGCAAAGGGTGCCGCTGCAGCCCCGGCTGATACGAGCCAGCCACGCCCCGGCATCGGGCATTCTGCATACGCCGCGCTCTCCATTGCTTTGACACTGGTCGCGAACCAGAGCGCGGGACCGCTCTCCGGTTGCGGCGATCGGCGGGCCAGCCCCATTTTGGCCGAACTCGACTCGGTTATGCTAGGTTTCAGCCAACCGGAACAGGAAGTGCGGCCGCCAATGCCCATGCCGAATTCGCGTGCCTTGACCCGAGTCCTCGTCGGCGTGGGCGCCGCAGTCTTTGTGATGGCTTCGGCCGGCAGCGGCGAGAGCGCGAGCTGGCCGTTCGGCCAGCCGCAGCAGCAGCCCGCGCCGGCGGTTCAAAGCGATCAGGGTGCCCGGATCGACAACCTGGAATCGCAGTTGCGGAGCCTCACCGGTCAGATCGAGGATCTGCAGCACCAGGTCCAGGTCCTTCAGGACCAGCTGAAGCGCACCCAGGACGACAACGAGTTCCGCTTCAGCCAGCTCGAGAAGGGGGGCGCCAGGTCTCCGCCGAAAGCCGCCGCGGCCGCGCCTTCCCCGGCGCCGACCCAGTCGGCGCAGGCCGCGCCGCCGCTGCCCGGTCCCACATCGCAGGCGGCAGCGGCGCCGACGCCGGCCGCAGGCGCGAACGATGCCGGCGGCCAGCAACTCGGGACGCCGCCGCAGATCCTGGGCACCCTCCCGGCGGGATCGGCCGGTGTGCC
>CAYOUO010000418.1:0-4404 GCA_964407155.1 uncultured Hyphomicrobiales bacterium
GACGGGGACCGAGCCGAACCAGGCGGCCAGATCGCCTTGAACCTTCGGCGAAAGCGAATGCTCCATCCACATGTAGGCGCAGTTGGGGTGCGCCGCCTCGGAGTGGAGCATGGTGGTGTCAGCCCAACCGGTCGCGCCCTCTTCCGGGATGACGCTGGCGATCGGCTGCTTGTTGAACTGGAGCGTGTTCACCTGGTACGGCCAGGATGACGATGCGACCATCCCCTCGGTGGTGAAGTCCTGCACCTGGACCGCTGCGTCGTGCCAGTATTTCGGAACGATCTTGCGCTGCTGCCGAAGGAGGTCGAGCGCCGCCTTGTACTGGTCCTCGTTCAGCTCGTAGGGGTCCTTGATGCCGAGCTCGGGCTTGGCGGTCTTCAGGTAGAGCGCGGCGTCGGCGATGTAGATCGCGCCGGCATAGGCCTGCACACGGCCTTTGTTCGACTTGCCGTCCGGCAGCGTCTGCTCCTGGAACACCACATTCCAGCTCGTCGGTGCCTGTCCCTTGAAGGCGTCGGTGTTGTACATGAGCACGTTCGGCCCCCACTGGTACGGCGTGCCGTAGTGGACGCCCTCGACCGTGTGCCACGGCGCATCCTGCAGGCGCGGATCGACGTTCTTCCAGTTCGGGATGAGGTCGGTATTGATCGGCTGCACGGTCTTGCCAGCAACGAGACGGAGGCTCGCGTCGCCCGAGGCGGTGACGAGATCGAAGCCGCCGCCGTTCATCAGCGTGACCATTTCGTCCGAGGTGCCGGCGACCTTCACATTCACCTTGCAGCCAGTCTGCTTTTCAAAATCGGTCACCCAATCGTAGTTCTTGTCGTTGTCGCCGCGCTCGATGTAGCCGGCCCAGGCGACGATATCGACCTCGCCCTCGCCAGGGCCAATCGAGGTCATCTGAGCGTAAGCGCTGACAGGTGCCGCTGCCGCGAACGACAGCGCCACAGCGCCGGCGGTCGCCATCCGAAGTGCGTTATGCATCGAGAAGCTCCCCTGGGTCCGGTGGCAGGAACCGCGGCCGCGGTACGCACCCGCCACTTCTGGGAGAAAGTGTGCCTTCAGGAAACGTCCATCGCAAATACAAAATCCCAAAGAGAGATATCGGATTAGCCGATGGTTCTTCGGCCCGTGTTCAATCAGCCTCGTTCGGCGGCAGCACTACTTCTAGAAAACGTCTGGCAGGCTCTGGCAGCGGGGAGCCACGCCGCCACACGACGCCAACGCGGACCGGTGGCATCTGCTCGACCATTGGTCGCGCCTCGATGCGATCGCCTTCCAGAGACCACGGCCGGTAGACGAGATCGGGCAGCACGGCGATACCGGCACCGGTCGCGACCAGACTGCGCACCGCCTCGATCGAGCGAGTGCGGAAGACCACCGACGGTCTCAGGCCATGCTGACGCCAGAAGGCTTCCGCGGTCTCCTGGATCTCGTCGAGCGAGAGCATGATCTGCCCCTCGGCGGCGATGTCGGCGAGGCTGACGGCGCGGGCAGCGGCCAGCGGATGGCCGAGCGGCAGCCACAGCCGGTAGACCGATTGCACGATGGTGCGCGCCTCGAGCGCGGCGGTCTCGCGTAGCCGCGACACGACCATGACCGCGATGTCGATCTCCCCGTTCACTAGGAGATGCTCGAGATATTCGGGAGCATCCTCGAAGGCCTCCACCACCACAGACGGGAACGCCCGGCGATAACGGGCGAGGAGCTCCGCGAGGATATAGCCCGCGACAACCGACGAGGCGCCGAGGTGGAGTTCGCCGGCGGGCGCCGCGCTGCCGGGCAGGGTGCGGCCGGCATCGGCAACGGCGGCGAGGATGCGGTTCGCGTGGCGCAGGAACACCTCGCCGCGGTGGGTGAGCACGACGCCGCGGCCGGTGCGTTCGAGCAGCGGCGCGCCGAGGTCGGCCTCCAGTTCCTTGACGGCCTCGGTCACCGACGACTGCGACACGGAAAGCTGCCGCGCCGCGGCGGAGATCGCGCCGGATTCGGCAACGGCGACGAAATAGCGGACCTGGCGAAGCGTGAAGTTCATGACTCCCGCGAAACCTATCGCGCCCGGCGGTCAGCACAAAAGCCGCTTTCGCGGCGCTATCGCACTCTTCGATACAAGCCGTCCAATAAGAAGCCCCGCTCCTCTGCGATTCATGCGGCGCAGATGAAGGCTTGCGTGAGGATGATAACAGCGCCAGAGTGTCCACCGAGGAAAACCTTTTCCTATGGCTTCGACGGCAGAAATCCACTGGTCTTGAGATTAAGAGGAAAAGGTTTTCTTGAGTTTGGCATAGGAGGCGCCGATGGCTTCGCCAACAATGAACAAAAGCTTCAGGGAGGAATCGATGAGAGTTGCAAAGCAGGGAGTTTTGCTCGCGCTTGCCGCTTCAGTGGCAACGGCGATCTCGCTAGGGATGGCGCGCGCTGATAGTGCTGGAATGGGTGTAGATGACGGAACGCAGCTGACTCTGTGGACGCGTGCCGCGACGCAAGCGCGGGCTGATCAATTGATCCAGGCCTACAACGCCAGTCACAAGAACCACGTTACAGCGACGTACGTCGTGACAGACGATTATCAAACCAAAATCGGCGCTGCGGCCGCCGCAGGCGGTCTGCCTGACCTGTTCTCCGCTGACGTGGTGTTCATGCCGAACTGGACATCGGCGGGGCTGTTCCAGGACATGACTGATCGAATAAAGGGCATGCCGGATATCGACAAGGTGGCGCAGGCCGGAATCGATGTCGCTACGTGGCAGGGCAAGAAATATGGCATGCCCTTCGTTGCCGACTTGTCGGTCTGGATGTGGAACAAGAAACTGTTCAAGCAAGCGGGCCTCGATCCGGAAAAAGGACCGACAACGTTGACCGAGTTTGCTGCCGACGCGCGCGCAGTTGCCAAGCTCGGCAATGGCGTGGCCGGCACTTTCTGGGGTGGCAACTGTGGCGGTTGCGAGGTGTTCACCTGGTTCCCGATCGCTTGGGCAGATGGGGAAACCATCATGAACGCTGAAGGGACCGAATCGCACGCAAACAGCGACGAGTGGAAGCAGATCTTCAAGACCTTTCACGACCTCGCCGCAGACGGAACCGCCTTGATGCCCGACACCAAGAATGAGACCGGCGCCACCTGGACCTCGTATTTTTCCAAGGGCATCATCGGCGTCATGCCGATGCCGGCCACGCTGGTTGGCTTGGCGAGCGCTGCACTTGCCGACGCCGATATCGGCGTCACGCCGATTGCCGGGATCAAGGGAGGCCAGTCGACCTTCATCGGTGGCGATGACATCGGCATCTCGCGCGATAGCAAAAAGGCCGATGCCGCATGGAACTTCATTGCGTGGCTTCAAAGCAAGGATGCCCAGGTCGGCATCGTCGCCAAGAATGGCAATGTGCTGACAAGGTCCGATCTCGCCAACAACGAGTACAGTGCCAAGGATCCGCGCCTGGTGCTGTTCAACTCGATAGCGGCGAAGGGCCAGACGCCGCTTGCGAAGAATTTCGGCGCTACGTTCAACGATCCTCAGGGACCTTGGGTGGCGCTCATGCAGGATGTTGTCTTCGGTGATGCCAGCAAGCTCGACGCGGACAACAAGGCGATGAATGACTCGCTTAATCCCTGAACCGACAGGATCGGCATGACACGGCTCTCGGCTCAGCCGAGAGCCGCGTCGATCGCAAACGTGCCTCATGGCCAACATCGCAGCATCAACTGAAACACGCGGCACAGTCACCGTGCTCTGGTACAACCATTTCGTGGTGCGCCGAAAGCTGGCGGGGTTCGCCTACACGATCCCGACGATGGTTTTGCTCGTCGTTCTGTTCGTGACGCCGCTGCTCCTCGTTGTGCGAATGTCGCTTAGCAGTTGGGCTTTGCTTACTGGAAATAGCGGTCTGAATTTTCCCAAGAACTTCGTTTCGATCTGGGGAAACCAGCTGTTCCGGCCGTCGGTTGTTTTCACAGTCGAATACACGGTCCTCGTTACAGTCCTGCTACTCGGATTCGGCCTCGGGCTGGCGCTGCTCGTGCAGGTGCAGAGCCGCTGGTCCGGCTTTCTGCGAACGGTGTTCTTATTGCCGGTGTCCCTCGGCCTCGCCACCGCCTCGCTTCTCGCCTACGGCTTCGTATCACCGGAGATTGGGCCGATCGGCCCCACGCTAGAGGCGATGGGTATGGCGCATGGAGCTATCCAGTTCCTCGGCACGCCACTCAACGCGCTGCTGTCGACGACATTTCTCGTGGTCTGGAAGTATGCCGGGTTCTACATGCTGATATTGCTGATCGGACTGCAGGCAATCCCCGACGATCTGTTCGAGGCGGCATCGCTCGATGGTGCGACGAATGCCCAAGTGTTCCGTCACGTGACGCTGCCGCTGCTGAGGCCATCGCTTTCCCTGGCTACGATTCTGTGT
>CAYOUO010000419.1:0-8066 GCA_964407155.1 uncultured Hyphomicrobiales bacterium
GCACGACGTCGGCGCGCAGGAACGGCGCGCGGCCCGCGGCGGCTTCGGTGACGCTGCGCGGCGAGGAGCCATCATCGAGGTAGAGCAGGCCGCGGCCGGCAAGCTCGCGCAGCACGGGGGTCATCGCGTCCTGGTCGGCGGTGAAGCGCGCGCCGAGATAATTCTCCACGCCGACGTAGCCGGTCATGCGGCCGAGCAGCCAGCGCAGGCGGCCGCGGTTCTGGTCGTCGGAGACATCGGTGGTGAGCGTGTTCGGTCCAGGATTGATGGCGGGATAGTTCAGCGGTTCGAGCGGAATCTGCAGCAGCAGCTCATGGCCGCCGGCGTGAGCGTTCGCAACATCGGCCGTCATGGACCGATCGTAGGGAGCGAAGGCCAGCGTCACCTCGCCCGGCAGGCCGGCGATCGCCTTCGCGGTCGACTCTCTGTCGATGCCGAGGCCGCCGACGACGATGGCGATGCGGGCGGCGCCGGCGGGCACGTCGCCAGCGGGCCGGGCGTAGGCGGCAAGCGGCGCTATGCCTTGCGCCGATATGCGCGGCAGCGGGCCGTAGCTGCTCGCCTCGATCAGTTCGGGACGCGGGAACGCAACGTTGCCGCCGGCCGTCTCCGGGGCGGCGCCCTTCGGTGGCGCGATGGTGATTTCCGTCGCCGGCGCGGACATGGCGTCCGGCGTATCGGCACCGTGGATGATGACCTCGCCCGGCGGGGCGGCAGGCGTATCAGTCGGCGTGATGTCGGTGAGCGTGGCCGGTTCGGGCGGCGTCAGCGGCGCCGGCTTCACGGGCGGCGGGGCGTTGATCACTGCGGTCGCGGTCGGCCCGTGCGCGGCGGGCAGATAATAGCGCGCGGCCCACACGGCGCCGCCCGCAACGAGCGCCACCAGAACGGCGGCGGCGATGAGCATGGCCGGACGGCGCCGGCGGCGTTCACTCACCCCCAGGGGCTTGATCAGGTCGTTTCCCGACATGAGCCCGTCAGCCGTCCGCGGTGGAAAGGAGCGCCCGTACCCTGGCGCTCCGGCGAAGTCGCCCCTGGTTCAGTTCGGTATGCCGCGATTCGGGTTGGGCGGGAAGGCGGCGTCGACCTGCACCTTACGCAAGAGATTGAGCGCGTAGTTCAGCTGCTTGTCGTCCTTGGGATCCGGCGGCACGTAGGCAAGCGAGCCCGACTGCGTGGCCTTGCCGGCCTTCTCGGCATCGTTCTCCAAATGGCCCTTGAGGCTCGATTCGCCCTCTGGCAGCGTCGTCATCTGGGCTGCGAGATCGGGGGGCAGGTCCTGCACGACCTCGATGTCGGGCTGGATGCCTTCGGCCTGGATCGACCGGCCGGACGGCGTGTAGTAGCGCGCGGTGGTGAGGCGCAGCGCGCCGTCCGAACCGAGCGGGATGATCGTCTGCACCGATCCCTTGCCGAACGAGCGGGTGCCGAGAATGGTGGCGCGGCGCTGGTCCTGCAGGGCGCCGGCGACGATTTCGGACGCCGAGGCGGAGCCGCCGTTGACCAGAACGATCAGCGGCTTGCCATTGCCGAGGTCGCCCGGGTGGGCGTTGTAGCGCTGGGTCTCGTCGGAGTGGCGGCCGCGGGTGGAGACGATCTCGCCCTGGTTGAGGAAGGCGTCGGAGACCGCGATCGCCTGATCGAGCAGGCCGCCGGGGTTGTTGCGCAGGTCGACGATGATGCCCTGCACCTTATCGGCGCCGATCTGCTGCGTGTACTTGTCGAGCGTCGCCTTCAGCCCGTCGTAGGTGTTCTCGCTGAAGGAGGAGATGCGCACGTAGATGACCTGCCCTTCGGCCCGGCCCTTGACCGCCTCGATGGTGATCTCGCCGCGCACGATCTTGACGTCGAACGGCTTGGCGACGCCCTGGCGGCGGATGGTGAGGGTGATCGGCGAGCCGATGGCGCCGCGCATCTTCTGCACGGCATCGTTCAGGGACACGCCGGTCAGATCCTGACCGTCGAGCGCGGTGATCTCGTCGTTGGCGAGGATGCCGGCCTTGGCGGCGGGGGTGCCGTCCATCGGCGAAATCACCTTGAGCACGCCGTTGGCGTCCATGGTCACTTCGATGCCGAGACCGCCGAACTTGCCGCTCGTGGTCACCTGCATGTCCTGGTAGGCCTTGGGGTCCATGTAGCTGGAATGCGGGTCGAGCCCGGCGATCATTCCGTCGATGGCCGATTCGACCAGCTTCTTGTCGTCGGGCGGGTCGACATAGTCGGCGCGGACGCGCTCGAAAACGTCGCCGAACAGATTGAGCTCGCGATAGGCGTCGGCGTTGGCGGCGTTGGCCTCGGAACCGGTGAAAATCTGCGGCTGGGTCAGGGAAAAGGTCGCGACGGACCCGATCAGGACGCCGCCTACAAGCAACGAAAGCTTACGAATCATCCGCCTGCCTTTTCCACGTTGGATGCGGCCCACCATGGAGCCGGATCGATCGACGCCCCGTCTTTTCTGAATTCTACATAGAGCGCAGGCCGGGCTGTGCCTGCGACGTCGGCATCCGTACTGGCAAGCCGCCGCGACGGCATTATGGCCACGGGTTCGCCTGCGAGCACGAACTGCCCAAGTTGAACATCAATACGTTCCATGCCCGCCAGCAGCACATGATACCCGCCGCCGGCATTGATGATCAAGAGTTGGCCGTAGCTGCGGAACGGTCCGGCATAGACCACCCAGCCGTCGCTGGGCGAGGAAACCACGGCTCCGTCGCGGGTTGAAAACGAGACGCCCTGCGTCTTGCCGCCCAGCCCGTCGTCATCGCCGAAGCCGGTGAGCCGGGTGCCGTTGACGGGCAGGGGCAGCAGCCCCTTGGCATCGGCGAAGGCCACCTTGGGGGCGAGGCGGTCGGCGCTGCCCAGCGAATGGGGCGGCGGCTGTGTGGCGCGGGCGGCTTCGGCCTCGGCGGCGGCCTGCCGGGCCTCCTCCGCGGCAGCGGCCGCGACGGCGCTCTGCTGTTCCACGCGGGCGATGAGGTCGTGAAGGCTGGTTGCCTGGCCGGCGAGCATGGAGGCGCGCCTGTCCTCATCGGCCAGAGCGTCGCTTGAGGCCTGGCGCTGGCTCTGCCGCTGCTCCATCAGCAGGGTGATGCGCGCCCGCCCCTCGGCGAGCGCCGCGGCATTGGTGCGCAGGCCGTCGAGTTCCTTCTCCCGGGCCGAGCGGACGGCGACGAGTTGGTCGAGGTCGCTGGCGACGTGCGCCGCCTCATCGCGGAGGTGGGGAACGACGGCACCAAGCAGGATCGCACTGCGGAGGGACGACAGGGCATCCTCGGGACGCACCAGGATCGCCGGCGGCGGCTTGCGGCCGAGCCTCTGGAGGGCGGCCAGTACCTCGGCCAGCGCATCGCGGCGGCTCGCCAGCGAGGCGCGCAGGTCGCTCTCCTTGGCGTATAGGCCTTTCAGGCGTCCCTCGGCCTCGTCGATGTCGCTCTCCAGTTTCTGCACCTGCTGGTTGGCCTCGATCAGCGACTGGTTGAGGGAGGCCCGATCCTTGTCGATCTCCTCGATCTTCGCCTTGAGTTCGGCCTGGCGCTCGCTGCTGAGTTCGAGGTCGTGGTTGACCGCGTCGAGTTCGGCCTGCTGGGCCGCTTCGGCGGCGTCGGCATCCGGGGCGCCGTTGCTTGCAGCGTCAGGCGCGAGCACCGCGGCGCCGGGCGGTGATGCGGTGTCGGGTGCGGCTGCAGCGTCGGGCGCTGCCGTCGTCGCGGGTGCGGCGGGCACGTCCTCGGCGCGCACCGGCAGCGCGGCGAGCACGAGCAGGCTGGCGAGGATGATGCGGCCTCTCATCAGTCGCGATGATACGGATGACCGGACAGGATTGTCACCGCCCGATAGAGCTGCTCGGCGAGCATGATGCGGACGAGCTGATGCGGCCACGTCATGGCGCCGAGCGCGATCTTCAGTCCGGCCGTGGCCAGGAAATCCGGCGCGTGGCCGTCGGGCCCGCCGATGGCGAGGACGAGACTAGCCTGGCCGCCATCGCGCCAGGCAGCGATGCGATCGGCGAGCTCACGGCTGGTCAGGCTCTTGCCGCGCTCGTCGAGGGCGGCGACCACGGCGCCGGAAGGAACGGCAGCGCGCAGGCTTGCGGCTTCCTGCGCCTTGCGCGCATCGGCGGAAGCAGCGCGGCTCTCCGGGAACTCACGGACGGCGAAGGTCAGTCCAAGCGCGCGGCCGGACGCCTCGGCACGCTTCAGGAAGCGCTCGAAGAGTTCGCGTTCAGGGCCGGCCTTCAGCTTGCCGACCGCAGCGACGGTGATAAGCATCGCCGCCGGTTATAGCATCGACCCGGTCCCGGTCAGAGATCGACCTTTACCGGAGCCGCGGGATGCTCGGCGCGCCACATTTTCTCGAGATTGTAGAAGGCGCGGACTTCCGGCCGGAAGATATGCACGATCACGTCGCCGGTATCGATCAGCACCCAGTCGCCGGCGCGCATGCCTTCCACCCGGATGCTGCCGCTGCCGGCCTTCTTGAGGTCGTCAAGCAGGCGATCGGCCATGGCGGTCACATGCCGTTGCGAACGGCCTGTGACGATAACCATGCAATCGGCGAGGGATGATTTTCCGGTGAGATCGATCGGGGCGATGTCTTCGCCCTTGGAGTCTTCAAGACTGGCCAGAACCACCTTGATGGCGTCCGCAGAGCCAAGTTCACGGCGCGCGGTCGCAAGACGCGGAGAGCGGATACGCTTCTCCTCACTGCGCAGTGCGGTTGTCAGTGTTTGATCCCTTCTCCTTCAAGCCAGTGCCCGACGCGGGCACGCCGACAAGGATATGCGGAGCCCAATGACGCTTTCAAGACGTGCGCGCTGCCGCACGCAAGGCCGTGGAGGACAGGGCAACATGCGGCGAGGGCAGGAAAACCCAGGCCGGCGGCCAGCTTCCGGGCAATGCCGCGGCGTCGCTGGGGTCGTGGCGAAAGCGCCACAGCAGGCGCGCGGCGGGGCTGGCGAGCGCCGGAAGGGCCGATTCAGGGCGGTTGAAGACGGCGATCGGGATCGCCCCCGCAATTCCCCGCCAGTCGCGCCAGCGATGAAACGAGGCGAGATTGTCGGCGCCCATCATCCACACCAGATCGACGCCGCGCAGGCGCGGGAGGAGCAGCTTCAGCGTTTCCGCCGTGTAGGTGGTTCCGAGGGCGGCCTCGACACCGGTCACCCTGATGCGGGGATCGCCGGTCAGGGCGCGGGCCGCCGCGATCCGGCGGGCGAGATCGACCGGGGCATGCGGCTTCAAGGGGTTATGCGGCGAGACCAGCCACCACACCTGATCGAGCGCCAGCGCGCGGAGCGCCACCCGGCTGACCTCGAGATGGCCCGCATGCGGTGGATCGAACGTGCCGCCGAACAGGCCGACGCGCATGCCCGGATAGAAGGTCGGCAGGCGGCTGTCTGCAATCGACGCGCCGTCACCACCCGCGGTCCGGACTTCCAATTGCCCGCTGCCCACTGCCGATTGCCTTATGGCCTGACCTGACCGTTGCCGTGGACACGGTACTTGAAGCTGGTCAACTGCTCGACACCGACTGGTCCGCGGGCGTGCATGCGGCCGGTGGCGATGCCGATCTCGGCGCCCATACCGAACTCGCCGCCGTCGGCGAACTGCGTCGAAGCGTTGTGCAGGACGATTGCGCTGTCGACCTCGTTCAGGAATTTTTCGGCGGCGGCGGCATCGTCGGTCACGATCGCGTCCGTGTGGTGCGAACCGTAGCGCTCGACGTGCGCGATCGCTGCATCGATATTGTCCACCACGCGTACGGAAATGATGGCGTCGAGATATTCGGTCGACCAGTCGGTCTCGCTCGCCGGTTCGACATTTGTCGCGAGCGCGCGGGTGGCCTCGTCGCCGCGGATGGCGCAGCCCGCCTTCTGCAGCGCGCCGACGAGACGCGGCACGGCAACGGCGGCGATGGCGCGATCGACCAGCATGGTCTCGGCGGCGCCGCAGACGCTGAGCCGGCGCATCTTGGCGTTCAGCACGATCGTCTCCGCCATGGCGAGGTTCGCACGCGCGTGAACGTAGACGTGGCAGATGCCCTCGAGGTGCGCGAAGACCGGAACGCGCGCTTCCTTCTGCACGCGCTCGACCAGGCTCTTGCCGCCGCGCGGCACGATGACGTCGATCGTGCCGTCGAGCCCGGCGAGCATCATGCCGACTGCCGCGCGGTCGCGGGTGGGCACCAGCTGGATCGCCGCCGCGGGCAGGCCTGCAGCCGTCAGCCCCGCGACGAAGCAGCGATGGATCGCGTGCGATGAGCGGAATGAGTCTGAGCCGCCGCGCAGGATCGCGGCATTCCCGGCCTTGAGGGCGAGCGCGGCCGCGTCCGCGGTCACGTTGGGCCGGCTTTCGTAGATGATGCCGATGACGCCGAGCGGCGTGCGCACGCGCTCGATGGCGAGGCCGTTCGGCCGTGTCCAGGTGGCAAGGACGGTGCCGACCGGATCGGACAGCGCGGCGATCTCCTCGATGCTCTTCGCCATCGCCTCGACCCGCGCCGGATTGAGCACCAGGCGCTCGACGAAGGCGGCGTTCGCCGTGCCGATGCTGGCATCGGCAACGTCCTTCGCATTCTCGGCAAGGATCAGCGCGGCGTCCCGGCGAAGCGCGGCGGCGGAGGCGGTCAGGGCTGCGTTCTTGGCGTCGGTCGAAGCCAGCCCCAGCGCATGCGCCGCCACCCGCGCGGCCCGGCCGATCGCAGCCATTTCGGCCGCAACGTCGGGAACCTTTGCGGCCTGCGCGGGGTTCAGATCTTGGCGGATTTCGGCGATGCTCATGGCGAACGCTTCAATTCTTTCTCCGGGAAACCTTCCGGCTGCGGCGTCTTTGGCACGCCGGGGCAGGGCGCGCAACCCGCCGGCCGGCCAGGCGGATGTGCGCATCGGCACGTCCGGCTGGCACTACGCGGATTGGGCGGAAGCGTTTTATCCAGCCGGGACCCGCGATTCCGCGCGGCTCGCGTATTACGCGACGAGGTTCAGCACTACGGAGATCAATGCCTCCTTCTATCGCGTGCCGACGGAAAAGGCGGTCGAAGGCTGGTACGACCAGACGCCGGAAGGCTTTCTCTTCGCATGGAAGGCCTCGCGCTTCGTGACCCACACCAAGCGGCTTCTCGACGTCAAGGAGAGCGTCGCCTTCATCGTCAGGCGCATGGAGGCGCTGCGCGACAAGTTCGGTCCGGTCCTCTGGCAACTGCCGCCGTCGCTCAAACACGATCGCGAACGGCTGGCGCGGTTCATCGGCGTGCTGCCCTTGAAATACCGGCACGTCATCGAGTTCCGCGATCCCTCCTGGTACGCCGCCGATATCTTCGACCTGCTCTCCGACTACAACATCGCCCTTTGCATTTCGGACCACGCGGCCGCGCCGGCGCCGTGGGAAGCGACGGCCGCGCACGTCTATATCCGGATGCACGGTCCTTCCGGCCACTACGTCGGCAGCTATTCGGCTGCCGCCCTTGGCGAACTCGCGCAGCGCATCCGGCACTGGCGGCGGGAAAGCCGCGACGTGTTCTGCTTCTTCGACAACGACATCAAGGCGGCCGCGCCCAGGGACGCCGCAATTCTGCTCTCCAGGCTGGGACGGGAGACCGTGACAATTCCGGCCGCGCTTTGACAACGCGCACCCGGCGGGCCATGAGGAGGGCCCGCCAGGCGACGCCGATCGATGACCTCTTCTCCCGCCATTTCTCCGGCTCTGCACAATCGCGAACAGAACATTCCGCTCGGCATCGGCCTGATGCTCGGCGGCATCTTTCTTTTTTCCATGAACGACGCGCTGGCGAAGTGGCTCTCCGCCAGCTACCCGGCGACCGAGATGCTGCTTTTGCGCAGCATCCTGGCGATGGTGCTGCTGGCGCCCGTGATCCATCGGCTCGGCTGGCGCCGGCTGATCGAGGTCGAGCGGCCATGGCTCCATTTCATCCGCGCGATGATCGGCGCTGTGGAAACGGCGATGTTCTACTGGGCGGTGCGCAAGCTGCCACTGGCCGACGCGATGACCTACTACCTCGCGGGCCCGATCTACGTGACGGTTATGGCCTCGCTTTTCCTGCGCGAGAAA
>CAYOUO010000420.1:0-5779 GCA_964407155.1 uncultured Hyphomicrobiales bacterium
ATAGGGATGCGGACCCGGCGTGCCGAGGCCGGGATAATCCGTGGCGGCGACGATGTAGCCGCGGCTGACGAAATCGCGCAGGCCCTGCACCTGCTGGAAGAATAAATTCGCCTCCGACGGCGCGCAGTGCGAAACGATGCCGGTCGTCGGATGCGCCCAGTCGACGATCGGGCGTCCGCCGGACGGCGCCGGCGCGAGCGGCACGACGATCATTCCGGAGACGGCGATCGGCCGCCCGTCGAGGCCGGTGGAGCGGTAGAGCACGCGCCAGGCGCGGGCGCCGAGCGGCGCGCCCATCCGCGGCTCGCTGCGGATGATCGAGCCGGGCGGCCCCGCGAGATCGGCGGCGCTCGCCTGGTAGAAAGCGTCGACGGCCGCGGCGGCGGCGTGCGGCGCGGTGAGCAGCGCCAGTGCCGCTGCGAGCCCGATCAAGCGACGATGCATGTTTTCGCCTTTCTAGATGACGCCGACGGATTTCAGCCCGCCAAGGATTTCGTCGGCGGAGGCCGAGCCTTTCTTCAGGAACACCGCCGGCGTGCCGAGCGGCGCCGGCACGGTCGCCCACTCGCCCGGCGTGCCGGCGTCAGCGCCTGTCCAGAGATCGACCCATTGCGTATCCCCGGCCGGGAAGTAGACGTCGACCTTGCTCGCGCCCTTGTCGAGCACCGGCGCGACGAGGAGCTCGGCGCCGAGCAGATACTGGAAGCGCAGGTCGTGGGTGTTGGGGTCGTCCGGATAGTGCAGGAACAGTGGCCGGCAGACCGGATAGCCCCTCGCCGCAGCCTCGGCGACCAGCTTTTTGCGGTAGCCGGCGAGGCCCTTGTAGACCTTCGCGAACTTCGCCGTGTGGGCGAGCGTCTGCGGATTGGCGTTGAACTGCGCGGTGACGTCCGGCGCCAGCCCCTCGTGTCCGCGCAACACCGCGGTGAACGCGTTGAGCTCGGTCCAGCGCATCAGCAGCTCGGGCGTGCGCGCGATGACCACGACCTGCCTGCCGGCGACGGCGAACTGGAACGAGACGTAGCCGCCGGTATCCGAATGCACGAGGCTGTAGCCCGACATGCCGGCGGAGAGCGTGCCGACCACCGCCGACTTGATGCCGTCGTACTCGCTCCAGTTTTCGATCTGGTCGCCGAGCCACACCAGCGTGGAGTGCGCCGGCGTGCGCGTGAAGCCGGAGCGGTTGAAGAACACGATGTCGTCGCCGCAGCCGGCTTCCTCGATCGCCTCGCGCGCCACCTGCGCCCACATCTCGGGGTAACGGTTGTGCCAGACCGCGGGGTCGGCGCCGTTGGCGAGCTTGCCGTCGAACGGCATCGCTTCGCCGAAATCGAGCATCCAGCCGGAGGCGCCGGCCTTGCCGATCATCTCCGTCTTGATGACGTTCTTGATCCAGGTGCGCGTCTCGGGATTGCTGAGGTCGATGATGCCCGCGGTGAATGTGGTGTTCCTGATGAGATAAGGCGTGCCGTCGGCCTTCTCGACCAGATAGCCCTTGGCCGCCCCCTCCTTGAACAGCGCGTCGTGGCCGGGCTCGTGCGACAGGAACGGGTTGATGTAGATCAACATGCGGCCGCCCTGGCTCTCCAGATCGGCGACCAGCTCCTGCCAGTGCGGATAGTATTTCTCGTCGAGCGTCCAGTTCCACCAGAGCTGCTTGCCGGCGCTGGTGACGCGCACGCCCACCCAGTCCTGCAGCCAGAGGCCGGCGACGGGAATGCCGGCGTCGCGCGCCTCCTTGAGCTTGCGGCGGACCACCTCGGTGCCGCCCTGCGCGCCGATGATGAGCCCGTTGTGGACCCAGTCGGGCAGGGCGCGCATGCGGCCGGCGTATTCGGTATAGGTCTCGATCAGGTCGAGCGGGCTTTCGCCGTAAAGGATGCGGCCGGTCATGGTCGCCGCCCACAGCTTGATCTCGATCTCCGCGACATTGCGCATGTCGAAGGTGCTGTACTCGGTGTTTTCGAGAAACAGCGAGCGCAGGCGGCTGGTGATGAAATGCGGCGCCGGGCACTCGGTCGTGTAGGGCGTGCCGCCGCCACGATCCTGCAGGATGTCCATGGCGCGGGTGACGATCGCCTGGCCACGGCCGACGCCGTGCTCCTGCACCAGAATGGGGAGCAGGTGGCCCTTCTGGTTGAAGTAGGTGAGCTGGCCGGCGAAGCCGAAGATGCCTTCGTCCGGCGTGGAGGCGAGGACGAGACGGATGCGGTTGACCGCGGCATTGTCGGTCGAAAGCGTGAAGCGGAGATGCGTCGGTGATACCGCCTCGAAGGTAAGCGTGAAGCCGACGCTTCCGCTCTTGCCGCCGAGCTTGCCGCGGACGGCGACGCTCTTGTCGCCGGGATCGATCGTATCGATGGTGGGCTGATTCCAGGTGGCGGATACCGTGTCGGTGATCTCGAAGGCGCCCTGCGGCGTACCGAACTCCTTGATGTCGGCGGTCACGGTTTCGGCGGCAATATAGTTGCCGTCGCCTGCGGTCTCCCAGATGACGCGATCAGGGCTGTGGCTGTGGAGCACCTGGAGCCCCTTGTCGGTCCGCCGCAGGATGAAGTTGCCGACCGGCCGGTCGTCGGGATTCGCGGCGGCGGCATTCGCCGCAAACGAAGCGGCGGGCAGCGCGGCGGCGGCAGCGGCCGTCGCCCCCGCCCTGAGAAAGTCTCGCCGTTTCAATGTTCCCTCCTTCACCGGGCGGCCGGGAAGCGCTCCACGAAAACGTCGCCGGTGCGGCCATAATAGACCGCGCGCCGGCCAGCGAGTGTGACGATGTACCCGACGCATCCGGCTGCGGCGATGCGCTCGCAGAATTCGCCGTACCGAATCTCGCCGCGCTGGACGGCGCGGATCGCCGCTTCCACCTCGGCACCCGCGAATGCGGCGGCCGGCACCGTGCTGACGCGGTCGCCCATGGTGACTTCGGACTCGCCGTCCGGCAGGTAGTAGGTGCGCTCGCCGCGGACGAGGTCGGCATGGTAGCGCTCCACCTCGACCTCCGCGAGCCGCCGCAGGACCTCGGGAAAGCTGATGCGCTCTTCGCGTGAGGCGACGGTGCATTCGGTCACGACGGCTTTGACGTGGCTTTGCATGACGGATTTTCCTTTTTCCATTCGCTGAGGTTGACGGGGTTCAATCGACCGGCACGTTGCGGAGGCCGCGACGGCGGACGATGTCCTTCATGGTGGCGATCAGCGCCGCGCGCTCGGCGGCGGTGAGGTGGCGGAAAAATTCGGCATCGTTCCGGTCGGCGAGGGCGGCGAGCTTCGGCAGCACGGCGCGGCCGGCGGCAGTCAGCGCCAGCGCCTGGTAGCGCCGGTCGGCGGTGCTCGCGGTGCGGGTGACCAGCGCGCGGCCGATGAGCCGGTCGGCGAGCTTGGAGACGGCGCCGCGCGTCATGCCGATGCGCTCGGCGAGCAGACTCGGCGCCAGCGCCTCGACGTCGTAAAGCTCGCGCAGCACCACCCATTCGGCCACGCTGAAGTCGTGGGCGGCGAGCTTGCGGGCGAAGGCGAGCGAGACGTGATTGGAGACGAAGCGCAACCAGTAGCCGACGTGCGCTTCGAGCGGACTGACCTTCGCCATGACATCTCCACGATTAGTTGACGCGGAAACTATCGCTCCATAGTTTCCGTGTCAACTATTATCGCGGATGGGGCTCGGGGATTTGATGGGGCGCGCCGCTGGAGCGGGAAGGGCGCGGCAAGACATCGTGAGGCTACCGGCGGAGGTGGCGGACGCCCCCGTGCTGAGCGGCGAACGAGGTGCAGTTCGCGAACGGCTTGCTCGTCTTCGAGGAGAGCTTCAGACGGTGCGCAGCATGCCGCCGTCGACGAAATAGGTCGAGCCGACGCTGTAGCTGGCGCGGTCCGAGCACAGGAAGACGAAGAAGTCGGCGAGCTCCTCGGCCGTGCCGAAGCGTTTGATGGCGGCGTGCTCGTCGGCGACGCCCTGCAGGTAGCCCTGCCAGTCGCCGCCGGAATCGGCGGTGAGCTGCTTGGCCGTCTTCACCCAGTCCGGCGTCTGGATGAGACCGGGATTGATGCAGTTGACGCGGATGTTGTCCTTGATCGCTTCGGTCGCCAGCACCTTGGAGAACATCATCAGCGCCGACTTGGTGACGTTGTAGATCGGCTCATACCATAGCGGCTGCACGGCGCAGATCGAGGCGTTGTTGAGGATGACGCCGCCGCCGCGCTGCTTCATCGCCGGCAGCAGCCCGCGCGCCAGCCGGACCGCCGCCATGACGTGCAGGTCCCAGTAGTATTGCCACTTCTCGTCCGGCGCCTCGGCGATGGTCTCGTTGGAGCCGGTGCCGGCGTTGTTGATGAGAATGTCGGCACCTCCGAACGCGTCGTGGGTCGTGGCGAGCAGCGCCGCCGCACCTTCGGCGGTCGCCACGTCGCAGGCGACCGCGACGGTGCGCACGCCGTGCTTCTTACCCACCGCGGCGGCGGCCTCGTCGAGACGTTCGCCCTGGCGCGCGGCCATGACGATCTTCACGCCCTCCGCCGCGAGGCCTTCGGCGACCGCGAGACCGATGCCGACGCTCGCGCCAGTGATGACTGCGACCTTGCCGCGCAATCCGAGATCCATCTGCTTCTCCGAAAATCGCTGAGGTTAGTGCGCCCGCGCTTCTTCGCCGACCTGGTAGTGGTGCGTCGGGGCCGCGCCTTCCTCTGGTGGCTTCATGGCGCCCGTCATGATCGCAACCGCGTCGGACATGGCGAATTTCTTCGGTTCGATTACGGCAATCCGTTTGCCGAGCCGGTGAATGTGGATGCGGTCGGCCACTTCGAACACATGCGGCATGTTGTGCGAAATGAGCACGATGGGCAGTCCGCGGTTCTTCACGTCAAGCATCAGCTCGAGCACGCGGCGGCTTTCCTTGACGCCGAGCGCGGCTGTCGGCTCGTCCATGATGACCACGCGCGATCCGAAGGCAGCTGCGCGCGCCACGGCGACGCCTTGCCGCTGACCGCCGGACAACGTCTCGACCGATTGGCCGATGTTCTGGATCGTCATAAGGCCAAGTTCGCTCAGCTTTTCGCGCGCGATCCGATTCATCGTGGCGCGATCGAGGGTTCGGAAGAGCTGGCCGAACAAGTCCTTGCGCCGGATTTCGCGCCCGAGAAACATATTGTCGGCAATGCTGAGCGCCGGCGACAGGGCGAGGTTCTGGTACACGGTCTCGATGCCCGCCAGCCGCGCTTCCATCGGTGAGCGGAATGTTACCGGCTTGCCCTCAAGCAGAATCTCGCCGCTGTCAGGAATCACGGCGCCGCAGAGGGCCTTGATCAACGTCGACTTGCCGGCACCATTGTCGCCGATAACGCCCAGGATTTCGTTGCGACGCAGATCGAAGTCGGCGTTGTCGAGCGCGACCACGCGGCCGTAGCGCTTGTTGAGCCCGCGGCCTTCCAGAACGATGTCGTTACTGCTGTCGCTCATGCCGAGATCTTTCTGATCCACTGGTCGATGGTGACCGCCACGATGATGAGCACGCCCACCGCAAAATCCTGCCAGAGCAGCTCGAGGCCCGAGAGCGCAAGCCCGTTGCGGAAGACGCCCACGATGAGCGCGCCCAGGATGGTACCGATGATCGAGCCACGGCCGCCGAAGAGCGAGGTGCCACCGATGACGACGGCGGTGATCGAATCGAGATTGGCGTTCTGGCCGGCGAGCGGGCTGACCGCGCCGATGCGCCCGATCAGGATCCAGCCGGCCACCGCGCAGATGAAGCCGGCGAGCGTGTAGACGGCGACCAGCGTCTTCGCGGTGC